>JBAYFK010000015.1:0-14342 GCA_041667225.1 Candidatus Omnitrophota bacterium | reverse complement strand
GACCAGTGTCAACGAGCTCTATCTCAAGATCACCGATATAAAGGACTATTATGTAAACGAGGTGGTCTTCGATGCAGCCGCCCGCCTTGCGAAAGAAGGGTATGACAACGCTAAAGCTGCCGCTGACGCTGAATTCGAGAGCGTGTGCGCTATCATAAAAGCAGATGCGGCCAATATCATGGCTCAGGCCCAGGCCGCCTTTAATGCGCTCGCGGCCAAGATCGCCACTATAACCGCAGATACGACCAGCGCCGAACTAGATGCCATATTTACGGAAGCCCTGAACAGGAGGGCTCCGCTCGCCTCGTCAAGGAACAGGCTGCTCATGTACCTGCAGACGGCCAATTCGAATACAGCCGTGACGCTGCGTACCGACTTTAACTCGGCCGACGCCCTGCTCGTACAGGCCGACGGCATGATATTCGAGCTTATTACGAAACGCGCGACCATGCAGGCCGCTAAACTTACCATCGACTCCAAAGATCAATATGTGACCGAAGCCCAGGCTGCGGCCAATGCCGCCAGTATCGTATTCAACGTTGTGGCTGCCAATGCGGCTAATTACCGCGATATGAATGCCGACCTGGCCATTGCAAGCCTCCAGGCGGATCTCAATACATTAAGGACACACCGCAATACTACATTCCTCGACCTGGATGAGATGAGCAAGCTGAAAGAGACGGCGAACGAAGAAGGCGTCAAGAAAATGGCCGTCATGGCCCAGGTAATAGACCTTGCCCGTAAAGAGATAGATACGGAGATAGATTTTGTCACCAATCTCCTTAAAGAAGCCGAGATACGCTCTACGATCATCGGGACACCATATGAACGCGCGCAGGCGCTTTACGCCGGACTCAATGCGCTGACCTGGAATGCGGCCGACAGGGCGGATATGGCCGTTAAACGTAATACTCTCGTTATCGGACTCGATACGCTGCTCAGATATTTTGATGAGACCGTCGCTGATAGAGAAGCCATCAACGTCATGATAAATACTATCCAGACGAAGCTTGACGGGCCGCTCGCGGCAGATATTGACGCGAAGATAGTCGCAGAGGCGAACGCGATAGAAGATGTCATAGTGGCCCAGGGCGTAGCCCTGAAGAACGGCGCGGTAGCGATGACTTACACTACATGGGCGGCCGCTTCTTCTGCTCTCCAGAGCGCCGAAAGAGCCCTTTACGAGATGGATATGATGACCGCGAAAGCGAGCAACTACGTTACCGGAGAGCTTCAGGACGAACGTTCAGCCCTCGCCGCACTCGTATCTACTATAGAAGATTACATGTCCTCGTATGCCAAGCAGGAGTCGGAAGCCTATTACGATATTAAGATGGCCACATATCAGGCCCTTAAGGCGATCGAAGACAGCAAGAAGGCAGATTTTGACGAAGCCGCTCTCAGCGCAGCAGCAGACAAGCTGTACGGCGAGTTCATATACCTGGAGCATGCCGCTGAAGAGGTATACGCCAGGGCTGAGGAAGAATCGAGCCGCAGCAACGCCGCGCTTGTCGAGGCGGAGCGCGAATTCAGCCAGCTCAAAGATCTCTATAAGTCCGCCCAAAAGACAAAGGCAAAACTTGATCAGTACTCGAAGATAATAGATTCCAGCGAAGAGATGGCCAAGCTGTACGTCGGTAAGGACTTCGTTGATATAAAGACAAAGCCTCTCTATGACCGCATCATAACTATAGAAGAGGATATGGCAGAGGAAGATCTGGCGGTTCTACTGCTTACTTTGTCGACCAGGTCATTCAACGCCGTCGCCGGTTATCTGGAGCAGACTTCGGGCTGGCTGCGTGAACTGAATAGCGCCGAAGAGAACCTCAACATATTCAAGCAGTTCGCTCCTGCCGACCCTGCAGATCCTATAACGGTCAGGATAGACACCAGCCTCGCGAAGATCGCGGCGTTAAAGCCTGTCCTGGAAGCGTTCATAGGCGATCCTGCGACTGCCGGTACGGCCGAGAACGTTTATATCAACAGGATCAAGTTTGAAGCGGTCGGCCAGGCCGATGCGGTCGTCAAAGAGATCGTCGGCGTGCAGGGAAGCCTTATAAATACCTATATAAAAGATATAGAAGCCGAAGACTTCTCCGGATATAAGTTGGCCGGAACGCTCGCGGCTCTCGAGGTCTTTATGGCGAAGGCCGAAGGATATCTTGCGCGCCTCAAAGATATCGAAGAGGAGACTATGGACGCGATCCTCCGTCTCGAAGAGATGAAGGGCGATGTTTCCGAAAGCAGCATAAGCGGCATCATAGATGCCGATATCACTATACTGCAGAACGCACTTGTCACAATAGAAGCAAAGAAGAGAGACCTGCTCGATCCTGATACCGGTATAATAACGGCTCTTGATAACCAGAAGCTCGTTGTCAGCGCCCGCGAGCTGTATAGCGATTCTGTAGTTATCTCCGGAGCAGCCCAGATTGCGAAGACGGAGAAGCTTGTAGAGATACGCGCGCACATGGCCGCCGCAACGGCTGCGGATTACACCACAGCAAAGAAGATGTACGAAGACATGCGCATGTCTATGGAGAATTCATCCAGCACGCTAGACAGTATCATTAAAGAGATGGAAGCGGCGAAGTCCGGCATCGCCGGAAGCGGCGCGAACGCCTCTTATCAGAAAGAACAAATAACGCTTCTGATGAGCAACGTCTACCAACTCAGAGAGTCGGTCAATGCGAGGGTCGAAGAGACCAGGCTCGATAATCTTACGGCTGCTGACTTCAGCTCATGGCCTGCCGGTGATCCGCTCCTTGAACTCCTTGGCGACATGATAGGTATAGATGAACCGATCACGCAGACTGATTGGATAAACATTAAGACGGGTGCAGAGACCAAATACGCGATACTCATTGAGATGATAGATGCATCCTATGCTACGGCTGAAGGCGCGGTCATTACGGCCGATACGACATCCAATTACAGCGTCAATCGCGCTTCTCTCGAATCTGCGATCGCCGTGATCGATGTACTGCTCGACGAATGCAATACTACATACAAAGATATCCTGCCGCTCATTGCGAGCGCCGGACTATCCGATATCTATGTGGCATATCCTGCGGGGTATGCTGGAGGCCTCCCGCTATCCGATCAGGCCAAGGCGCTCAATTCGGGTGTTTCTATGGGCAGCGATATCATGGGCGATGCGCTCAGCATGATGACGGGCGGAGAAGGCATCATGAGCGATCTCTATGAGCTGAAGAAGGACGCGGAAGAGAAACTTGCGGCGATCAGCGCGGCTGAGCTCGACGCTTCTATACAAACACTGCGTAAAGATTTTAAAGAACAGTATGACCGTAAGATGGCGGATATAGCCGGCCTTATCGCTGTGATAGATTTCGATAACAAGTCTTATCAGGAGAACAGGGTGGTACTGGCCAATATTAAGCAGACCGTGAACGACTTATTCAGTTATTCCAAGGATAAGCTCGATAACATAGATACGGCTATCATCGATGCGCAGAGGATAAGAGGCACGGTCTCCGATACAGCGCTGGCCAGCATCATAGACGGCGCCATAACTTCTATGAGGATAGCGAAAGCATCCGTCGAGACAGCGATGGTCACAGGTATCGCAGCCAATGCCACATTCGCTGAACGTCAGGATAACGAACTTACGGCTCATTATCTCTTCGAACAGGTGAGCGACAACCTGAACAAGATACAGGAATACAAAGTAAGGATGACGACATATACCGAGTCTACAGCTATGGAAAGAGCTTATGAAGCCTGCCAGGCGCTGCGCGACGGCTCGTCCCGCATACGCAGCGAGCTTGTTGAGCTCGGAGGCATTAATGATCAGGCTTATTCGTATATAGCAGACGTCGACACACTCATGGCGGCCATGACGCCTGACGTGATAGCGCTCGGAGCTACCTATGCAGCCGAACGCCTTTCTGAAATATCGGCCGGAGAAGGAAGCTATTCTCAGCAGGCGCTTATCACCGATCCGCGCTATTCAAAAGAACTTGCTCAGACGCTCGACTCTCTGGCTAAGCAGGCCCGTTACGCAGTCAATCAGGCCGAGGCGATATCCTTAAGCGATCCTGATAATATCACTATGAAAGAGCAGGTAAAATTACTGCTCAAGACCGTCAGAGATATCGAAAATGTCGCCAGCCTGTTCGCAGATGTCGCTACTGTTACCGAGAACGCCGAAAGGGTCAAGGAACTGCAGGGGGCGATCGAAAGCGCGAACACCCTCAGACAGGAGATCGTCGCTGAGATGCAGAAGGGCGCTACAGCCGCCAAGCAGAAAGCCCTCCTTAGGGCATATGAAGTTGCCGAAGAGGAGATAGCGGATAAGCAGAATAGCGTTAAGTCATCCGCGCAGCTGGCCAGCGAAGCGGTATATCACGCGATGAATATAGCTTCGGCAATGAACCTTTATATAATAACCGACGTGGAACATGGGACTAAGAGCGGCAGCATACTTACCAATAGCACAGGTTCGACCGGATTTGATCTGGATAAGATCATCCTGGCGGTGAAGGAGCTGGCTGACGAGGCCCTGGTACAGGCCGGCAGCATAATGGATATTTCCGTAAGCTCGACCGCGACGCCTGAGTCGGCGGAACAGACATGTAACGAAGTAAAGGCAATGTACATCAATGAGCGCGCTAACCTCGATGATGCCTGGAAAGAATACAGTGATTATCTTACGCGGACCGAAGAAGGGCTCGATGAGGTTGGAGATTACTGGATCGCAAGGTCTAAGTATGAAAAGGCCGAGATGGCGTACGAGATGGCGCTCTATAACAGAGAGAACTGGGTAAGCGAACTCGATCCTGCGTATGCGGATATCATGTACGACAAACAGCAGGCCAGGATCAATGCCGATGCCTCGAAGACTGTTCTTGCCACAGTAAAACAGTATTTTGAGTCGAATGAAGATCTCCTGGAGACGGCATGGGGCGATTATAGCGAAAAGCTTGCAGATCTCGATGACCTTGCCGAGACCATACGTATCGCGCGCATAGATTATCAGAAGCTCGAAGGCGCATACGATAACGCAAAGAATAATGTAAATATATGGTCATCGAAGAAAGACGGGATAGAGAAGAACCTGACCAGCCTGCAGGATGCGTTGAATAAACTCATGGCGTTCGAGCGCAATGTCAGAAAGGCCTATGAAGATACTCTGCAGGGACAGACGATGTGCAACAGCTATGAGTCGAATATACCGGAATACCGCAAGAATCTCCCGCTCGACCTGACGATGTGGAGCGGCCTGACGGATGACCTTACCGACATGACGATACGCCAGAGAAAGAGGCTCAACGGCCAGAAGCTGGGAGACATTGCTTATGACCTGCTTCAGTTGAAGAATGAAGTATACGATAGAGCGCTGGCGCTGCAGGCAGAGATCAATAATGGACAGAAGAACCTGGCCAAGGTCAAAGGAGAGCTCCTCTATTATCAGGCCATATCAGATGAGACGAAAAATAAGATGAAAGAGGCCCAGAGCGCTCTTGATAACAAGACCCAGGCTTATAACGATAAAGAGTATGACACGGCCCTGGCGAAGTCGAATGTAGATAGGAAACTGTCTATGTATAGCGCCGCCTTCAAGCAATATGATAATGCCAGGACTACATGGTGGCAGAATGAAAGGGTTGCGTATCAGCTCGAGGCGCGGACCGTCCAGGATAACACGCGCAGCCTTCGCACGAACAACGTCGTCCAGGCTGAAAGCAATATGAATAATAGCCAGGCCGCCTATCTGAGATGTAAAGCGATATCAGACCTTACGCAGATGGCCGAGGACATCGCGTTGACTGCCGAGGCCTTTGCCGCTTATTCCGGAGACAAGATAACGTGGGAGGCGGCAAAAGACGCGCTATCGGATTATTTTGAAGAATCGGACATCGCCAGCGGAGTGGATGCCAAGAGAGAAGCCCTCTATAGCATAGGCCAGATAGTGACCGAGGTCCAGTACGGATCTGAACAGGCCAAGAAAGAGTGGGAGCTTGCTCTTGACATGAGCGCTAAGACCAGGACCGCGTATGTAAAGGCCATCGATGAAGTCGTCAGAGCGGTAGAGACCTATAATACAAAAGAGAACGCGAAGGAACAGACGAAGAATGCCGATGAAGCGCTCGCTTACCTGACCGACCAGACAAAGAGCACTATGACTAAGGTGGCCGGCCACGCCGACTTTATAGAAGAGAGAGCCCTTATCATGAAGACAGCGGCGAAGGAGATAGGCAAGATAGCGGAAGAAGAAAAATTCGCGACCTATCAGAGCGCGCTGCCGGCGGATTCAGACATCGATGCCGAATCTTATACGGATTCGAACCACAACGGAGTTCATGACGGCACCGAACCGTTTATCGACACCAATAATAACGGCAAGTGGGATGATTTCAGGAATACGAAGATATACTACAATGCGATGCAGCAGTCGAAGTACGTTGTGGACGCCAAAGAAGAGCAGGTGCTGTCTCTCAGGAACCAGTATGTGACAAGTTACGAAGCAACTCTCCTTAAAGAGAAGCAGGTTGCCCAGATCTGGATAAGCATGCAGAGGGCCAAGATCGATTACGACGCCGCAAAGACCCGCTATGGCGCATCGTCATATCAGGCCACGCAGGCAAAGGCCCTGTATGACAACACCGTGAGCGCGTACGATCTGCTGACAAGTCAATCTGTAGATAAGCCCGGAGAGCTTAAAGTGCTCCAGGATCAGACGAAAGATATCTTTAATCAGTATAAAGATATAATGACCTCTATATGGGATGTATCCGCCAGCGGGACTTCCTATAATACGAGCGGATTCAAGTCCGATCTTCTCGACAAGACAGCGCGTATGCTCGCTTCGTTCGAGCCCGATTACAGCAGGGGTTCCTACTATACCGACGAAGAGAAGAAGGCGTTGGAAGAAGAGCGCTATCTGCTTTGGACGCGCACCCTCTTCTATAAATATCAATATGAGGAACTCAAGCAGGCCGAAAATACGATCGAAGCCATGGACTCGATGATACGTAATCATAAAGATGAACTTGAGGCTACGCTTGTACGGCTCGAATCGGATATAGATGAAGCATATCAGGAGCAGATGGAGGCCCGCACAGAGATGCTTGAAGCTAACTCTGAAAAAGAAGCCCTGGAGAAGGCCCTTGCCCGCGCCAAGATGCCTACAACCGGAGCTGAGCTCAAGGACTCTCTTACTAAGATCGCCATCGATGACCAGCCTGTCCTGGATAAGGTCAACGCAGTTACAGTTACGACTGGAATGACATCCGATGAGTTCGCCGCCGCGGTAAGAGCTACGATCACGGACGGTGGTATACTGTCGCGGCTGAACTCTTATATTGACAGCATAGACGACTATCCGGATCTTGCCGCTGAGCTTGAGATGAAGAAGGTCATGGTCCTTGCCGAATATACGACTGCCAAGAATACGGTTGATGCAGCGGCAGAGAAGATAAGAGCGCTGAAAGAGCTTTATTATGCGCCTGCGGCCGATGCGACCGGAGCTTCTGTCGGAGAAAAGGTGCTTGCCTTTGACAGCACATATCTCGAATTGCTTAAAACGACCCTAGCCGAAGTAGCGCCTCAGCTTGAGGATACGTCGGCCCTTAAAGCCGGAATGCTTAATGACCAGACCGCGCTCTCATCATACCTCTTTGACAAGACGAAACATTATGATGACAGCGTCATGAGCCTCATCTACCAGATCGACGAAAAGATCAAAAATCTTGAGGACAAGATATGGGAGATCGCCGGCGGTAAGGTTGGCGACGAGGCCATGCGCCAGGAGCTCGATAAGATCGATAACGAGTTGAAGGGCGCGAGCGGGCTCATAGGGCCTAACTCTATCCTGAAATCGGTCGGCAACGATGTGGCCAAGGTAGTGAATGACGCGAAGGATAATCTGGCGGCCATATATTCTACGGATTGCCCGGCCGGTACTGACGAGCAGAAGGCTGCCTGGTACGTTGAACACGAATCGAAGATCGCTATAGCCAAAGCCATATATGAACATGCGGTGGAGTTCCAGGAACGTATGAACGGCCTGACGGATGTAGCAAAAGCTATGGGAGACACGGCAATGTCGCTCATAGATCAGGCCCGTGCTTATTTCAGCATAGGCGCACAAAATTCCGAATCGTTCGTAGATAAGGCGATGAGCGCCTCTAACCAGATAGCTGCGCTGAGAAGACAGGTAAGCGAGGCGCGTCATGAGTATAACCAGAACCTGGAGAATACGGAAGCGCTCGCAAAATCCCTGATCCATTATTATATCGAATATACAAGATCCTATTCTCTCCTTAGAGAGGCGGAAGCGCGTTCATCACATCAGCCGATCGGGTCTCTGATAAGCAGTTCCTATACGACGCTTACCGGTCTTGTGACAAAGAGCGGCAATACTCTTACTTTGAAAGAGATCCCTCTAATGGCCATGAGTGATATGGGCTACGGTTATGACGATTACAAAAAAGCGTACGGGCTCTGGGCAGGTTTGACCTCTACTATCGGCTCCACGAACGGTAAATGGTATAACGGTGTTGCGTGCAAAGAGACCATATCGTCCATGAAGGCCTGGGAATCCAAGCGCTCTGAAGATAAGTGGATCAGGCTTAAAGAAGAGACGCAGCACGCGCTCGATAAGATAGATGAGGCACAGGAGCTTAAAGGACAGATAGAACAGAAGATCAAATTTGCGGAAAGAGAGCTTCTTGCTGTCGAGAGCCAGTGGTATATAGCAAGTGAAATAGCGTCTGCCAGCGCCAAGCAGGCAAATTCGAATCCGAGCAATCTATTCTTTGCCCGTCAGGCATATCTGGACTCGCTCGAGATGAGAAGGATAGACAGCCAGTACGTTTATCTTGAAGACAGGAAGTATGCCCTGGAAGATGAGCTGCGCGCAATACTTGGAGAGATCGGATACCAGGGCAAAAAAGGCGGCCTGGGCATAGCAGAAGGCGAAGGCGCCACAGGGCTTTATGCGGAATATTACAAAGCTGTCGGCGCTGAGCAGTACCACAACCTGCTAAGAATACAGGACGAGATCGAGTGGGTCCCGCATAATCCGCTGGCGAATGACAATTATGTTACAGGCAATCCATGGATCTCAGGCGAGCACCAGCAGATGGAAGGGCGCCACACGCAGATCCTTATGGATAATGGCAGGATCGTCGGACGTGTTGTGACAAGGGCTGAAACAGATTTCTATGGCCAGGCGGCGCCGGTCACTAAAGTGATCAAAGAGGGCAACATATTTATTTGGAAGAGGATGCCGCAAACGAGCGGTGAATATACGACTGAAGCGGAAGAAGAGTTTACGGAATGGCAGGCAGGCGAGTATGACCTCGTGGCCGACAACCCGAACAGTATAACTCTTACGCGTAAAGCAGAGACTATTGAATCGGAAATTGCCCCGAGACTTATAGCTATACGCGATGGAGGCGATTGGATCGGCGATGTTATACTGACGGGCACAAGGATAACGGACGATACTCTGCCCGAAGGGTATACGATCTCCAGCGACTACACCACCAACTACGGCATGGTCTCTATAAACAGGTCGTTTACCACTGAAATGGGCACTCATACAATAGAGGTCAGGGATGGCGAAGACAGGATAGGAACTGTGGTTCTGTTCAATGGCGATATCCAGGATGAGCGCCTGCAGGACGGTTACTCGGCTTCGATGGATAGCGGTATGCTCAAGATAACGAGAGCAAGCGATAATGTTACATTTGATCAGTCTCTCGGCAAACAGACCATCGTGATCGAGGATGACGGCGCGATAAAAGACGCAGCCGGCAACCGCATAAGACGCCAGATAGGATATGTGACGGTAGAGAACGGTAACGTCATAGCGTACAAGCTTAAGAATGGGTATGTAGATCCTGTCATGGAGAATGGGAAGGTCAAGGTAACGCACACGACCGATATCAGCTTCATGCTGCCGAAGTACAACGTGGCTATAAGCAAGAAGGTCGTAGACAACGGTAAAGAAGTAGATAAGGTATATGGCTATGTGACTATACAAGGTAAGAACATAGTAGCCTATGACCTGCCTGATACATTCATGAGCGGAGAGCCTCCTGCGCCTACGATCACACTTAATGAGTCGGGTACGACAGCGTCAGTCACCATAAAACGGTCGGCCGAGGTGATAAAGCTGGCAACAGACGATCATTTGCCGAAGAAGTCCGTTAACGGCCAGGCCGATGCTGCTCTGCAGGATGCCGCTCTCGCGAAAGCCGTTGCTTCGAAAGCAAAAGGAGCTTCTTCATTCGATATGTACGGCGCCCAGGACTTCGCGACCGGTACACAGGACCTGGAAGCGCTGCACCTATCGGTGCTTAACAGGACATACACGCTTTATAATTCAGTGGCCAGGCTGCGCAACGTCGTTAATGACCTGTCCAGCAGGGGAGAACAGTATGCGTATGCTTCAGCACAGGCCTCGTTAAGCAGGCAGATCACGACGGGCGTATTGAACTCTATAAACGGCAGCACACTTGCCGCCGCTATAGGGCTTGGCGCTACCGATGCAGAGACGATCTCAGGGCTCGTCGAACGCGCCGAGACATTTACGTTCCTGCAGAACAAGATGGCGGATAAGGTCAGAGATGATAAGTCGCTCGAATATAATTCCTCGGTCCTGAGCCTCATGGCGCGCCTCTCCGCTCTTGCAAGAGAATCGTACAAGTTCGCCGAGACGGTACAGGCGACTACGGCCGGAGGCGGAGCGGCAGGCCTTAACCTGCAGGTCCAGCTTGCCCAGGCCGATAACAATTTGGCCCTGCTCATAAAGAAGATATCATTCATGGAAGATGCCTACCAGACAAGGCTTGAGGTCGAAAAATATTCCAGGGATGCGTACGACGAATATACGGAAGATGATTATACCAAGAGGAGATATTATAACGGCATCGCGGACGCTCTTGAGAAAGACCTCCTCAATCAGAGGCTCAGGCTCTCGAACGAACTCTATATGCTCCTTGCCAGGCTCGTCGGTGAAGCCATAGCGCAGAACATACTTAACCTGGAGCAGGTGGACGCAGTGGATAAGGTGAAACAGATGATCGGAGCTATTGCGCCGTCAGACGATCCGCTGGCCAGGTACCACAAGCTCGTCAATATGGTCCAGGAATACAAAGCCAGGATGGTCGCTAAAGAAGAAACGATGAACTCGCTCAAGGCGGCCTTCGAAGCGCTCCAGACCGAGCTCACGAATATGCGCCTGTCAGGCACGGCTACGGAAGCCGAGATCTATTCCAAGACCCGCGAGGTCATGGATGCTGAAGATAAATACAGGAATTCAGAGCTGGCTTATAAACAGGCCTCTCTTGTTGCGTCGGAGAAGGTAGGCGAGCTTGAGACCGCCAAGAGCGATGTCGAATATCTCCTCCAGGAGATAGACGCTCTGCGTAAGAACATCAAGACCACTGAGGCTAATGCTCTCGAGGCTCGCACAAAGGCTATAGGCGCAGAGACGCTGACCAAGGCTCAGGCCGATGAAGCGGCGCGCCTTAAGAAGAACCTTGATGACGCGACTGCCGAACGTAAGAAATATGAAAGCGATTGGCTGGCTACGCTGAAATCTATGAGTGATTCTCTCGGTAATATAAATAATACCAATGCGGCCATGGCAAAAGCTTTCGGTGTATTCGGCAAGCAGATCCAGGAGTACCTGCTGGGCGCCGCCAGGGACAGGATGATAGCGCTGGGCAACGAGGCGGGTGAGATAACCAGCGTTATGGAAAGCACCGCCGGAGCGCCGATCATAGGAACTCTTGCAGACCCATATGTGATAGGTATGGACCTTATGGTGTTCGATCAGTTGACTTTAAGGCTTAGGGATATCAAGGAAGAAGCGGATGTATTCAATAAGATGACCTCTCAGTTCGCGGGCCTCAATGAAGCCGCGGGCTCGGTCTTGAACATCGGTCAGCTCTACGGTTCGATCACGGCCAATTGTTCCATGATATTCGACCAGGCTCTGATGGCCGCCGACCAGCCGGAATTCAGGCTCATCGTCGAAGCTTCAGATGTAGTGGATGCTGACACGCAGACGGATCCGCTCAAGATAACGGAAGCCAAAGGCATAGTGGCCGATATAGCTACAGGTATACTGGAGACCAGGACCGTAGTTCCCGATGATACTGCAGCGAATGTAGACGGTGTTTCCAGCCCGACTCCGCACGCGAATATACTTACCAGAGGCATCGACGATTCTCAGGCCATTGTGGATATCATAGGAGATATGGTCGAGATGAGCCATCCTATGTACCAGAGGGCGGCGAAACTTGTCGATGTAAGCGAAGCGTACGACAGCCTTGACGGATCTGCCCAGGCGCTCATAGCCGTGGCCAATACATTCCTGACCGAAGCGAAGAGCGATACATCGGCTATCATGGCAGAGCTCTACGATGAGATCACCCTGCCGTTCGGGAAATATGATGTTACCAATAATGCCGTCTATGAATACGCGGCCACGATAAGTGCTGCCGGCTACCAGTTCACGAACCTCATATCCTCTTTGGACATAGACTTATATACCGGGGACGCCTTGAAGGCAGCTATTATCGATGACCCCAGCGTCGGTACGGAACTCAGGACCTTGCTTAACGGGGCAAACACTTCCGGGACCGGACAGGAATATGTAGACGCAGTTCTTACTGGCATAGATCCGCTGGCAGGAATATTCCGCAAGAAGAGCGGGCTCGAAAAGAAGAAAGCCGATAACGCCTTCGTAATATCAGGCGCCTTGTTTGGAGACACACCTCGTCCGGGATCTCTTAGCAAGACCGTAGTTTACAGGCACGGAATGCTGATAGAAGAGACGACGTTCGGCGGCCGCAAAGGACAGGAGAAGGTGCTCCTGAGAAAGTCATTCTATCCCTCTAATAACGAGATCAAGGATATAACGACATACACTTACGATGAATTCGGTGTAATGAGGATAGAGGAAACCTACTACAGGGATTCTTACCTGCTCAAGAACGTAAGATACTATAGTGATGACGGCAACGTGATCCAGTACAAGGGGCGCGAGAAGGCGACCGAAGCTCAGGAGTTTGATACTGACGGAGCGACGCTCATGGCGGATACGAAGTATTTATACGATACGGCAAAGACGCTCGGCCTCACAGAGACACGTACACTTATATACGACCAGGCCGATGTCGGCAGCGCCAGGAGCCTTACCCAGGTGGTCTATGAGCCCAGAGAGGAAGGCACGGGTAAGATACTCATGATGAACGCTTATGATAATGTGTCTCCGTCCGTTACATTCACCAACGTCTCTGCAGTCGGATTCGACTCGGCGGCGAACGGGCGCATCACCGGAAAGAACATCTACCACTATGACGCCAAGGTGAACGGGACTTATGATGCTGCGTTCGATATAGATAAAGACGATGCGGGCACCGTTGACCAGACCGCCGACCAGGAAGACCTGGACTACATCGAGAGCATAGCTTACAAGTATAGGGGCGCCTCGCCCATAGAACAGAAGTCCTATGAGATATATTCCGGCGGCAAGGGCCTCGAAAAGATCATAGCGACCAAAGGCTTCAGGACAGGCGCCGGCACTTCGCAGTTGGAATCGACCGGGTCCAAGAGCTACAGCGCCATCATAGACAGTCTGCGTTACGCATACGAGAAGAATGCCATTACCGACACGATCTCAAGCATATCGTCTTACACGGGATTTGAGGGCGAAGAAGAGGTCGTTACGGTCAAAGGATATATAACGAACGCTCAGGGCGAAGAGGAACTGGACGTGGTCTCCAAGTACTACTACTCTGAAGACGGCAGGCTCCTTACGAGGATCGTCGATAAATATGCGCATTACGGCAGCGCCCTCTACGCGACACGTCCCGTGGTACGTTCAAGGTACGATTATAAAGGGCCCAGAGGCAAAGAACGGGTGGCTTCGGAGACGGATGAGAACAGCATAGTTCATTATTACTACTATTATCAGGATCCGGAACCCGATCCGAACAAGAATAAGGGCCTGCTTACCGTTATAACTACGAGGAGCGATGAGTTCGGAGATGTCCTGCCGGACTTCAGCGCAGGCGTATTGTCAGAAGAGCTGATGGATAACGTATACGGGAACCCGAACTACGTGGCCACTTCAGACGGCACGACGATCGTAACGGACCAGGAAGGCGTGACCATCGCGGTCGTAGATAAGTTCGGGACTGTTACAAGGTACGATTATAAGCTCGACCAGTACGGCGAGATATTGAGGGATAAACGCGGCAGAGTGGTGGAGACGATCCTTACTCTTCCGGACGGTTCCAAGATAGTACAGGGCCCGGACGGCTTCAAGACGAAGATGGAAGACCGTACCAGGCTCGATG
>JBAYFK010000014.1:0-15399 GCA_041667225.1 Candidatus Omnitrophota bacterium | reverse complement strand
CCGTATAGAACTATTTTTTTTATATCCTTAGGCAGGTCTTTATATGGGGTGGTAACATCAAAACCGCGGCGCGCCGCAAGAGAACGCAAAAGCCTCCTGTAGTAGATATAAAGTCCTTTTCCGCCGCGTCTCCAGGCCTCTACAGCGTCTATAACAGGTTTGGATTTGTCGACGATGACAAGCTCAGGATCTATCTCCATCTTATTACCGAGCCCGCCGCAAACAGGACATGCTCCGTAAGGCGCGTTGAATGAAAATATCCTGGGAGTGATCTCTTCTATGCTTATACCGCAATCGACACAAGCGTATTGCTCATTGAAAAGCATATCTCCGCCCGGATCGGAGTTCACTATCACCAAACCTCCGGCTGCTTCAAGAGCGGTCTCTATAGAATCGGTAAGTCTCTTCTTTATGTCATCTTTCAGCACCAGCCTGTCGATGACGAGATCGATGATATGATTCCTGTTCTTATCTATCTTGACCGGCTTCTCAAGTTCGAACACGTTGCCATCGACACGGACCCGCACAAAGCCGTCTTTCTTAGCCTTTTCAAAGATATCTTTATGCTCCCCCTTCCTCCCTCTGACCAAAGGAGCTAAGACCATTATCTTTGAGTCTTTAGGAAGGCTGAATATCCTCTCAACTATCTCCTGGGATGTCTGTCTTGTAATAGGTTTTTTGCATTTAGGACAATGAGGCGTGCCTATGCTGGCGTAAAGAAGCCTAAGGTAGTCATATATCTCGGTCTGGGTTCCTACGGTGGACCTGGGGTTCGAACCGGCGGTCCTCTGCTCGATACTGATGGTAGGCGACAACCCGTCTATATACTCTACGTCGGGTTTCTCAAGCTGTTCAAGGAATTGACGGGCGTAGCTGGAAAGGCTTTCTACATAGCGGCGCTGCCCCTCCGCGTATATGGTATCGAAAGCGAGTGAAGATTTACCGGATCCGGAGAGGCCTGTGATGAGCACAAGTTTATTGCGCGGGATCTCTACGTCGATGTTCTTTAAATTGTGCTCCCTGGCGCCTTTTATGAAGATGCTGTTCTTTTCCATATTAGCCCAATATTTTGTCTCATATTAACATATATATATAAATAAAACAAGGGGACCCGTTGATGCCGTCCCCTTGTTTTACCAGCCTTCTGCTGCCGACTGTTATTTCTTACCTTTTTTCTTTTTCTTCTTGCCGCCTCTAAGCATCTTCGCTCTAGCGACATCACCTGCCTTGTCGATAAAGTAAAGGTAGCCTTTTTCCTTCTTTACTGCGGTCTTAGCAACAACCTTACCGCCGCCGCCCTTCTTCGTACCTCTTGCCATCTTGGTTTCAACAACGTTACCCTTCTTATCGACGTAATAAAGATAGCCTTTCTGGCGCTTTATACCAGCTTTTGCGACCTTTTCTGCCATGTGTTTCACCTCCTCCCGTTATTGAATTTTACTTCTTACAAAGCCCTTAACTTTGCTCTGGGTGGATCTGCGTATACTCTTTGTTGATCCTGGAGATGCTCCTGAATATATTCTTCCTTACGTACTTGCACTTCTTCTCTGCTTCATTAACGAAATTCTTCATCATGCGCCTTTTCGATGTCTCTGAATACGGGCATGTACATGTCTCGGCTGGGAAACACGATTCCTTCGCGAATTTCTTCATGTAGCGCTCTTCTACATAACACAAAGGGCGTATCAGCACTATCTTGCCGCCGAATAACTCCTGCCGCGGGTTCATCGCCGAAAATTCGCCGTGATAGACCATATTCAAAAGCAGGGTTTCAATGATGTCGTCCTGATGATGTCCAAGCGCCACTTTGGTGCATCCCAGCCTTTTCGCTGCCAGAAAGATGGCTTTACGCCTGTTCCACGAACACCAGAAGCAGGACATCCTCCCCTCTTTATTCAGCAGCTTGATCTTCTCTATACAATACTTGATCTTATTGTCTTTGAAGAATTTCTTAAGTTTTGCTGTGCTGACGGCTTTCGACGGCTTATAATCGGATACGACATGGATCGCGATGATCTCGTATTTCACCGGAGCCCATTTCTTCCTCTCGTTCAGCAGTTTTAAAAGAGCGAAGCTATCTTTCCCACCCGATATCGCAACGAGGATCTTGTCCCCGTCCTCGATCATATTATAGTCGGCGATGGCTTTGCCGATCCTGTTCGATATATAAACTCCGGCGCCGGTAAGGTCCCGCATGATCTAAGTCCCTATGCGCACGGATGACGCTATTTCTCTCAGAGTAGCGATGGCTGAAAAGAATGCCAGCGCGCTCGTCTTTGGGTTCGTCTTCGATGGCACGTTCTCGGTACGAGTCATTAGCCTGCCGAACTCGCCCTCTACTTCGACCTCATGCACATTCTTCGTATATTGATCCGATGTAACTATCCGCACGCGCGTCTTCTTTGCGCCTATCCCCGCCAGGCTTAATACCGCCGCCACATTCACATTTTGGGGAAAGCCCTTAATGGCCTCTTCTGCGCTTCCTTCAAAGACCGTCATTTCACCGGATACTTTATCAAGATCGATATTCTTATCGTTGAAATAAGGCGCGCCCTTAAGCCCTTTCGGCGGCTTTCTCGTCGTTAAAGTCACCGAGTCGATCTTACCGGAGGAAGCCGATTTTAAACCGTCTATACCGCATATGGCGCCACTAGGCAAATATATTTTCACCCTCTTAGCTTCAGCTTCCTTCAATAACGCGTCCTTGCCGAGCAACCCTCCGACGCTCATTATAAAAACATCACGCTTATTCTTGATGCATTTTTTTAATACTTCACCGGATATCTTTGCGCTCGCCGCTTCTACTACAAGATCGACACCTTTTATCAGCTGGTCCAGGCCGAGCACCTTGACCCTCTTCATCGCTTTCGCTAAAGCGACTGCCTTAGCCGAGTCTACATCGCATACGGCTGTGAGCGTCATCGACTTGCTCAATTCGCCCTGGCACGCCCCGGCTATTTCAGATCCTATGGTCCCGCAACCGACCAGGCCTATCCTGATCTTCTTATTAATAGCCCGCAATCGCCGCCTCTTTCTTTTCGCCTGTTACCGCGAGCATCCTGTCGAGGGCCATCTTCGCTTTCTCCCTGACCACATCCGACACCTTAACTTCATAGACGAGCATTTCAAGACTGTGGGCGACCCACCCAAGCGTTATAAGTTTCATATTTGCGCAGACAAGCCGCGGCGTAGGAAGATAGAACAGCTTATCGGGATTTTCTTTTTGAAGCTTATAAAGCATACCGCCTTCGGTAGATATTATGAACTCCTTGGAATTGGATTTTTTCACATAAGTGAACATTCCGCCGGTAGAGCAGATATGATCGGCCAAAGAGAGCACCTCAGGATTACATTCGGGGTGCGCTATTACCTCAGCGTCCTTATGTTCGCTCTTTGCCTTTAAGACATCTTCTTCCTGCACCCTTATATGCGTCGGGCAGAAACCTTCCCACAGGATTATCTCTTTTTCCGGGACCTGGCTCTGGACATACCTTCCAAGATTTTTGTCCGGCACAAAGATGACCTGCCTCTGCGATAAAGAACGTACGACCTCGACGGCGTTACTCGACGTGCACGCGATGTCGCTCTCCGCTTTTACCTCAGCGCTCGAATTGACATAGCACACTATAGCGGCTTCGGGAAAAAGTTTCTTCTTAGCGCGCAGCTTCTCGGGGGTTATCATATCGGCCAACGGGCAGCCTGCTTCCGCTACGGGCAGAAGCACCTTCTTGTCCGGATTCAGTATCGAAGCGCTCTCCGCCATAAAGTATACGCCGCAGAAGACTATTACGTCGGCATCCGTCC
Organism: Candidatus Omnitrophota bacterium; assembly: GCA_041667225.1. GTDB lineage: Bacteria > Omnitrophota > Gorgyraeia > 2-01-FULL-45-10 > 2-01-FULL-45-10 > JBAYFK01. The sequence continues at coordinate 11,595 of JBAYFK010000014.1, read as the reverse complement.
TGACCGCAGCCTGAGACAGGGCGAGTGAATCCCCTCCGATATCCGCGATCTCCTGTATCTCATCGCGCTGATAATTATGCGCGATTATGACGGCATTGCGCTTCTTTTTAAGTTTCACTATTTTTTTCTTAAGCGTTTCGTTATATTTTATGTCTGTTTCTTTAGTGTAAGTCATGTGGTCCACCAGCTAACCCTTCTTTTTGTACGCGTTTATTTTTTAAGCTTGTCCGGGTTAATAACGATGTTGTCGATCAGCCTTGTTTTGCCGAGGTAGACCGCTACCGCTATCAACGCATCTCCGGAAATGACGCTCATCTCCTTCAATGTCTTGTTATCTACTATTGAAATATAATCTATTTTAGCGGCGGGCAATTTAGAGCGTATCATATCCTCCATTGCCCTCATAACACCGCCGGCATCCTTCTCGCCCTCTTCTATCAATGATGCCGCCTTTTCGAGCGACTGGTACAGCACCACGGCATCCTTGCGCTCGCTTTCGTTCAAGTATGAATTTCTCGAGCTCATCGCCAGCCCGTCCTTATCCCTGACAATAGGCATGATCTTGATCTCGACATCCATATTGAGGTCTTCCGCCATCTTTTTGATGACGATCGCCTGCTGGGCATCCTTCTGCCCGAAATACGCAACATCCGGTTTTACTATACAGAACAATTTGGCTACTACTGTAGTAACACCTTTAAAGTGTCCGGGCCTGGAACGCCCGCATAGAACATCGGTAAGCCCTTCAACGTTGACATACGTCGCATAACCGGCCGGATACATATCTTTTGCTGAGGGGTAAAAGATCACGTCTACGCCCGCCGTCCTTGCCAGCTCCTCGTCATGGTTGAGATCTCTCGGGTAACTCTCAAAATCTTCATTTGCGCCGAACTGCGCGGGATTCACGAATATGCTCATGACAACGATGTCGGTATGCTTTTTCGCCGTCCTTGCCAGGCTTAAATGGCCCTCGTGCAGATACCCCATCGTCGGGACGAATCCGATCGCCTTGCCTTCCTTTTTCATCATCTTCGAAAAAGTGGTCATGCGCGGGATATTCTCGATCGTCTTCATTCTCTTCCCAGCTCTCTAAGGCCTTTCAGCACAAATTCTCTTTCTTTTATACGCGGGTGCGGTATGACCAGCCCCGGACTTTCAATATTTCTATCGCCGTAATAAAGTATATCAAGATCTATCACGCGCGGTTCATTTCTGACGGCCCTCGTCCTGCCGAGTTCCGATTCTATCATGTTCAATGTTGCGATGAGCGCTTCCGGGCTGAGAACGGTCTCTAGTTCGAGAACGGCGTTCATATATTTACCCTGAGGTATATCGCTAACGGGCTCAGTCTCGTATATCGAAGAGGCTCTCGTCAATTTAACGCCGTCCGTATTCTTTAATCTATCTATGGCCCTGCCTATATACCCCAGCCTGTCGCCGAGATTTGAACCTATACCTATATAGCACAGGATACCGCTCATCACTATAACCGCTCTTTTATCCTTTTCACCGCAAGCTTTAGTTTCGACTTATCTATCGTAATGACCATGCGCACATAGCCTTCACCGTGTTCTCCAAAACCGTTACCCGGAGTCGCGACGATATCGGCCTTATCTAAAAGCGTCTTCGCGAATGTAGCGGAGGTGTGCCTCGGCGGGACTTTCGTCCATACATAAAAAGTCGCTTTAGGCTTTTTAACGTTCCATCCGATCGAATTGAGCCCATCGACGAGAATGTCGCGCCGTTCCTGGTATACCTTTATGACCGAAGAGATATGTTTTTCATAGTTGTCGAGAGCCGCGACACCCGCCCTCTGGATAGCGGAGAATATCCCAGAATCTATATTACTCTTAACCTTGGCAATGCCTTCTATTAGGGCAGGATTCCCGCAGGCAAATCCGATCCTCCAGCCCGTCATGTTGAAAGTTTTCGAAAGCGAGTGGAATTCTATAGCGACCTCTTTTGCCCCGTCGATCTCAAATATGCTGGCAGGTTTATGGCCGTCAAAGGCTATTTCAGAATAAGCCATATCACAGCAAACTATGATATTGTGCCTGAGCGCAAAATCTATCACCTCTTTAAGGAATTTTTTATCACATACGGCAGCGGTCGGATTATTCGGATAGTTGATGAAGAGCATCTTTACTCTATGCATATCATGATGGCTTACCGCCTTCAGGTCTGGCAGGAAGTTGTTCTGCTCAAGAAGGGGCATCTGGATCACTTCACCGCCTGCAAATATGGTGCCGGACTTATAGGGAGGGTAGCACGGATCGGGAACGAGAACAGCATCGCCGGGATTCACGAACGCCAACGGCATATGAGCGATACCTTCTTTTGAGCCTATGAGAGGATGGATCTCGGTATCGGGATCTATGTCTATCCCGAACCTGCGTTTATACCAGCGCGTTGCCGCCTGGCGGAACTCAGGAATACCCTGGTCGAGCGAATAACGGTGTGTGGAAGGATCTTTAACGGCTTTCGCCAGAGCATCTATTATGAACTTCGGCGTCGGTATGTCAGGATCCCCTACTCCGAGGTCTATTACATCACGGCCTTCATCTCGAGCTTTCTTCTTAGCTTTATCGATCTCTACGAACAGGTACGGCGGTAACTTTTTAAGCCTATCCGATCTTTCAAATTTCACAATTACTCTCCTATTATGATATCCCAAGCACTTCGTTCATGGTATACAGCCCGTTCTTCTTTGTAACGGCGAACTTTGCCGCCTCAAGCGCTCCCTTAGCGAATATGTCACGCGTCTTGGCGCTATGGGTCAGCTCTATAATATCGAACGGGCTCTCGAATGTAACGGTGTGTTCACCGACTATTTCGTCTTCCCTGATAGATTCGATCGGCACATCATGACTACCGGTGGCATCCTTTATTATCCTCGCCAGCTCTTTAGCGGTCCCGCTGGGAGCATCTTTCTTATTGATATGATGAGCTTCGAGTATCTGAGTGCTGTATTCGGGGCCGAGAAGCCTCGCAGCATCCTGCACAATTTTAAATAGTACATTCACGCCTACCGACATGTTCGGCGAAAATACGACCGGTATGCTGGCGGAGGCGGCCTTAACCCTGGCCTTCTCGGTATCCGTCAATCCCGTCGTTCCGATGACGATCGCTTTTTTTTGCTTTTCGCATATAGCGAGGTTCACCATAGTTGCGTCGGGCGCAGTAAAATCTATAAGGCAATCGCTTTTCGCTATGGAACCTTCCGCATCATCCCCAATATCGAATTCTGCGGCCAATTCCAGTTCGCCGTCCTCTTTCGCGAGATCACCTATCCTCGCCCCCATCTTTCCCTTGGCGCCGCTCACGCATATCTTGATCATAAGAACCTCATTTTTATTCCGTTTAAAATTATATCAGTTTATAATCTTTTAAAGCCTTGACAAGCTTCTCTTTGTTCTCCGGCATCATCTCGCAAAGCGGCAGACGTATCTCAGGATCGATCATCTTCATGAGCCCCATCGCAGTCTTTACCGGAATAGGATTAGTCTCGACGAACATTGCCTTGACTAGATCGAGCATCTTATAGTGGAGAGAGGCCGCCTCTTTCATGTCTCCCTTTGCAGCCGCATTGACCATGGCCGCTACATCTTTAGGTATTATATTCGATACCACCGATATGATCCCAACTCCGCCAATGGCCATGACCGGCAAAGTCAGCGCGTCATCACCCGAGATCAGCAGGAAATCCTTCGGGCAGGCCTTCTTTATCCTCGACATCTGTTCAAGACTCCCGCTGGCTTCCTTTACGCCCACTATATTCTTTACGGCAGCGAGCTTTGCGAACGTCTCGGGCTCTATATTCACTCCCGTACGCGAGGCGATATTATAAAGTATTATGGGGATATTCACTGAGTCGGCTATAGCCTTGAAATGCAGGTAAAGGCCCTTCTGGGTAGGACGATTATAGTACGGGCTGACCTGCAAAGACCCCGCAGCGCCGGCAGCTTCGGCGTGACGTGTAAGCATTATAGCTTCGTCGGTCGAATTGGCGCCTGTCCCTGCTATCACAGGTACTCTGCCTGCAGCGAACTTGACCGCCAATTCTATCACACGCTCATGTTCCTCATAAGACAGCGTCGGCGATTCGCCTGTAGTGCCGCACGGTACGATCGCGGTCGTGCCGTTCTTGATCTGAAAATCTATTAAAGACTTCAGCGTCTTTTCATCTATCTTCCCGCCCTTGAACGGCGTTACCAGTGCAACCATCGAACCTTTGAACATATCGCTCTCCATTTTTATAACTCAATGACTCCGTCAAAAACCAGTTTGGCCTTGCCTTCGAGATAAACGTTACTGAAACGGTTCCCGGATCGGTCAAAATATACCTTTATACGCTCCCCGCCGCGTGTATGAACGGTCACCGGGCTCGACATATTTTTTGTGCCTGCAGCCATAAGGGCGCTCGCTACGGAACCTGTTCCGCAGGCAAGCGTCTCGCCCTCGACCCCCCTTTCAAAGGTTCGCACCTTTATGGAAGAAGGGCCTTCTACCGTGACAAAGTCTGCGTTCGTACCCGCAGGTAAAAATTCCGGATGGTTCCTGATGCAGGAACCGAGATGGCTCACATCCACCTTTTCGACATTGTTCACAAAGTGGACCGCGTGCGGTACCCCGGTATTTACATAATCGAGTTTATATGCGCACTTGCCGATGTTGATGGAAAAACCCCTCCTCATCTCTTTCGGATCGGTAAGTTTTACCTTTACCATCTCGCCTTTTACGCTCGCCGCCAGCATACCGGCTAGCGTATCGATCGACATGTCCGGAGGAGCTATCCGCTTCACCGCGGCGAATAGCGCTGCGCACCTGGAGCCGTTACCGCACATCTGGGCTTCACTGCCGTCTGAATTGAATATGCGCATCCTGAAATCGGCCTTTTTGCAATTATCTATCAGGAGCAGGCCGTCCCCTCCGACAGAATATTTCCTGTCGCATATCTTCTTGGCGAACGAGGCTATATTACCGTCCACAATGGCACGCCTATTGTCAATTATGACAAAATCGTTCCCGGTAGCTACTGCTTTCGTAAATTTTATCTGCTTCATTAGGTTATTACCTTAGTTCGGGCGGGATCATCTCGCCGCGCACGAGGTCATCATACGATTCCTGTTTCCTGATGACATAAAATTTGTTCTTCATGACCATTACTTCCGAGGCTCTAGGCCTTGAATTGTAATTGCTCGACATGGCGAAACCATAAGCGCCTGCGCCCATCACCGCCAGAAGATCTCCTCTCTGCATATGAGGAAGGAACCGGTCCTTCCCTATAAAATCTCCCGATTCGCATATAGGCCCGACGACATCCACGCGCTCGGATGTCTTCGCTGTGTCAGCCCTGACCTTTACAGGGACTATCTTGTGATACGCTTCGTAAAGGCTGGGCCTGATAAGATCGTTCATGCCGCTATCGACGATCATGAACTTCTTTCTCGGCGTACGCTTATTATAGATGAGCCTCGTCACAAGCACTCCGCTATTACCCGATATGAACCTGCCCGGCTCAAGTATGACCTTAAGTCCCGATTTCTTCAGCATCGGCATGATCTTATCCGCGAAACTCTTGGCCGTCTGAGGGTTCTCTATCGAATATATAATTCCCAGGCCGCCGCCGATATTCAGATAATCGACCGGTATCTTATAATCTTTTACGAACTTGAGGACCTTCTTAATGGCGTATTCGAACGGTGTAGCGTCGAGTATCTGAGAACCTATGTGAAGATGAACGCCATTCATCTTCAGGTTCGGATATTTCCACTTCGTATTGAACAGCTTATGAACGGTTTCGAGATCGAGGCCGAACTTGGTCTCCCCCTTACCCGTCGCTATATAGGCATGGGTCTTGGGGATCACGTCGGGATTTATGCGCAGCGCCACATTTACCTTCTTCTTTAAATGCGCGGCCGCCCTCTGTATCTCCTCGAGTTCATCTTCCGACTCAACATTGAAGAACAATATGCCGAAACTGATGGCCTCTTCGATCTCATCCCGCCTCTTGCCTACACCTGCATAGACTATCTTTTTCGGATCGGCTCCTGCCAGACGCGCCCTGTACAGTTCGCCGCCTGAAACTATATCGAGTCCTGCGCCGTTCTTGACCAGCGAGCGCAAAATGGCGATGTTCGAATTCGACTTTACAGAAAAGCAGATGAGCGGCTTTATCGAGCTGAATGCCGACTTGATCTTCTTGTAATGCTCGACAAATGTCTTATAGCTATAAAGATAAAATGGCGTCGGCACCTTCTTCGCAATGTCTGCCACTTTTAAATTTTCGCAATATAACTCATTATCCTTAAACGTAAAATCGTGCATATCTGCCTTATCTTTTTATGGATCTTTTGGACTTGACCGAAAATACGGGGTCCAGTCTCTTAACTATTTCTTTTTTAGTTACCTTTGGAGACAATTTTTTCTTCAATAGCCCTTCCGGCATATCCTTGATCTCGAGAGTGTTGTCGATTGAATATGTGATGAGCTCGCCTATCAATGTATGCGCCGTCTTGAACGGTATATCGAGGTCTACGAGATAATAGACCAGGTCCGTCGCATATAAAGATTCGTCCTCAAGATGCCGGGCTATCTTTTCTTTATTAAATCTGAGCGTCCCAATGATCCGCTTCATCAACTCCAGTTCTACCCAGAGCGTCTCAAAAGAGTTAAAGAGAGGCTCCTTATCGAGCTGCATGTCCCTGTTATAGGTAAGGGGCAGGCCCTTCATCATCGTGAGAACGCTGACAAGATTTCCATACAGTCTTCCGGCATAACCACGGATCATCTCAAGAACATCCGCGTTCTTTTTTTGAGGCATGAGCGACGATCCCGTGCAAAACGACTCGTCGATCTCGACGAAGTCGAACTCTTTCGTCGCCCAGATGATGAGATCCTCTGCCAGCCGCGATAGATGCATAGCCGCTATCGACAGAGCGCTTATTATTTCGATCACGAAGTCCCTGTCGCTCACCGAATCGAGCGAATTGACCGTCTTCTCTATGTGAGAGGCGCATTTCAGCAACTCTTTCAGGTCTACGCTGTAAGCGGATACGTCTATCGGTGTGCCGGCCAAAGCTCCGGCGCCCATAGTCAGTTTTATATTCGTTGACGCTCCTACAAGCCGGTCGCTGTCCCTTTTAAGCATCTCGACGTACGCGCCCAGATAATCCTTTAAATAGATGGGTTGAGCATGCTGCATATGAGTAAAACCCGGCATGATCACATCCTTGTTCTTATCCGCCAGATCGCGCAATGCCGAAGCGAGGCCCGCCACATCTTCCTGTAACTCCCACAGCATATCTTTGGAGTACAATTTGGCAGCGAATGCCACCTGGTCGTTCCTGGATCTTGCCGTATGGAGTTTCAGAACGAGAGAGCCCGCTTTCTTGGTAAGCTTATTCTGGATATCCGTATGTATATCTTCACTCTCCGGATCGAACTTGAAAGTCCCGTTCTTGACCGTATTGTAGACAGACTTGAGCGCCTTCTGCAACTTGGCCGCTTCACCGGCGGTCAGGTACCCGGCCTTCTTCAAAACTGCAACGTGCGCTACAGAGCCTATGAGGTCATATTCCGCAAGCTTGTGATCGTACTGTATGGATCTGGTGAACAGGTCCGCAAGCGGATCGATCCCCTTACTGAATCTACCACCCCATAACTTTTTAGCCATTTTTTCCTCTTTCGGATAGTGCTAAACTTTGTCTCTGCAAGAACCTTTATACGGCAGACCCCATAGCCGGATAAAACCTTCCGCCAGCGACTGGTCGAATTTGTCGCCTTCTTCGTACGTCGCGAGCTCTTTTTTGTACAATGAGTTCGGCGACTTTCTTCCTACCACAACGCAGTTACCTTTATGTAATTTCAGTCTGACCGTGCCGTTGACGGGGATTTGGGTATAATCTACAAATTTATCGAGCGCTTCTCTTAATGGCGAATACCAGAGTCCGTAGTACACGAGTTCCGAATACTTGAGCGCTATCGCCTCTTTATAATGGAGAAGCTCTCTATCGAGCACGAGACTCTCCAGTGCTTTATGAGCTGTATAAATTGCCCATCCCGCCGGCGCCTCGTATATCTCTCTCGATTTAATGCCTACAAGCCTATTCTCCACCATATCGCTTCTTCCGACGCCTGCATCGCCCGCGATCTTAGCGAGCTTAACGATGAGGTCTACTCCGTTCATCGCTTTGCCGTTAAGTTTAACGGGTACGCCTTTCTTAAACCCGATCTCTACATAGGCGGGTCTGGCGTTAGCCTTTTCGACGCTCTTCGTAAGCTGGTAAATATCTTCGTCCGGCTCGTAATACGGATCTTCCAGCTTGCCGCTCTCAATAGATATGCCCCAAAGGTTCACGTCGAGCGAATACGGTTTCTTCTTGGTCACATCGATCGGGATCCTGTTCTCTATTGCGTAGTCTATCTCCTGTTCTCTCGTCTTCAATTCCCATTCTCTCACAGGGGCGAGGATCTTGAGATCCGGATCGAGCGCCTGTATCGAGATCTCGAATCTCACCTGGTCGTTGCCCTTACCCGTGCATCCGTGCGCTACATAACCCGCTTTCTCTTTGATGGCGGTCTTTACGAGCCCTTTTGCTATCACGGGGCGCGAAAGCGCCGTTGCGAGAAGGTAATTATTCTCATATATGGCATTCGCCTTTACCGCCTTAAAAACAAAATCCTGGACGAACTCTTTCTTAAGATCGCCGACATATACTTTTGATGCGCCGGTCTTAAGCGCCCTCTTCTCATACGTGGCGAAATCCGAGCCCTGGCCGACATCTGCCATATAGGCTATGACCTCAAAGCCCCTGTTGACGAACCACTTTATCGCGACCGATGTATCGAGTCCTCCCGAATACGCAAGCACAACCTTCTTATTCATGATATTCCCCTTGAGTTATTTACTTTAGCAGCCTTAACAGGATAGCCTTCTCGGCGTGCAATCTGTTCTCTGCCTGATCATATACTATTGAATTTCTGGAGTCGATGACCGAATCCGTTATCTCATGGCCTCTGTGAGCGGGCAGGCAATGCATCACGTAGCAGCCCCTCGAGGCGAACTTCAGCAATTTATCGTTTATCTGAAAATTCTTGAAGACCTTTTCCCGTTTACGGGTTTCCTTCTCTTTGCCCATGCTGACCCATACATCCGTATAGATCACGTCCGCTCCCTTTGCCGCTTTTTTAGGATCGTTCGTGAACTCAAGCAGGGATCCGGACTTTCTGCTGAAAGCTTTAGCTGCAGCAGCCACATCTTTTGCCGGCTCATATCCTCTGGGCGTAGCGATCTTCATGTCGAGCCCCACTCTGGCCGAAGCGATCATGAGAGAGTTCAGGACATTATTCCCGTCGCCTACATACGCGAGGGTCACGCCCTTAAATTGTCCGAACTTTTCTTTTATCGTAAAGATATCGCTTAGCGCCTGGCAAGGGTGCGCATGGTCGCTGAGCCCGTTTATTACCGGGACCTCGGCATACTTCGCCAGCTCCTTGACATCTTCATGCTTATATGTTCTGGCTACGAGGGCTTCAAGATACCGCGATAGCACGCACGCTACATCCTTTACCGATTCTCTTCCGCCCATACCAAGTTCGCTGGGCCCAAGATATATCGCATGCCCTCCAAGCTGGTTCATGCCTATCTCGAACGACACTCTCGTCCTGTTCGATGGCTTCTGGAATATGAGCCCTATCGATACGCCCTTAAGCGCGGATGCATACCGGGATTTGTGCTTCTTAACCTTGGCTGTCAGATGCAATAGATCCGGGATATCATCACGATCGAGATCGGCAATTGAAAGAAAATCTTTTTTCATATAAATCCTCTTTTAGTCGGACTATATCTTTGAAAACACTTCATCCAGTATCGAGACCGCCTTATCGCACTCCGCCTTCGTTACCGTTATAGGCGGCATGATCCTCAAGACCGTCTCCTGCGTGCAATTTATTATGAGCCCGTTCTTCAGGCATTCGCTGTAGATCGCGTCGGCTTTAATGCCCAACTCTACGCCTATTATCAGGGCAACGTTCCTTATATCCTTTATGAAACTATATTTCTTCTTTAATCCTTCGAGCTCTTTTTTTAGGTAAGCGCTCATCTTCAGGCAATTCCGGATCAGCTTATCTTTTTCGATCGCCTCAAATACCGCAAGCGCTGCAGCGCAGACGATCGGAGAACCTCCGAAAGTGGAAGCATGCGTACCAGGAGTCAGCACATTCTCGGCTCTTTTACCGGCAACACACGCGCCTATCGGCAGTCCGCCTCCGAGAGATTTCGCCAAAGTCATGACATCGGGTTCTATTCGATAGTTCTGATATGCGAACATCTTTCCGGCTCTGCCCATACCCGTCTGGACCTCGTCGAGTATAAGGAGAAGGTCATGATCGTCGCACAGCTTTCTCAATCCCTTCATGTACGCCTGATCGGCTATATTGATACCGCCCTCGCACTGTATCGGTTCGAGCATGATCGCCGCGGTCTTATCCGTAACTGCTTTCTTCGCGGCCTCAAGGTCATTGAAAGGAATATGAATAAAGCCAAGAGGAAGCGGTTCGAACCCCTTCTTCACCTTATCCTGGCCTGTAGCGGTTATCATGGCCAATGTTCTGCCATGGAAAGATTTGAGCATCGTTATTATTTCGTATCTACCTTTATCATGGCCGTACTTTCTGGCTATTTTAATCGCCGCCTCATTCGCTTCGGCGCCGGAATTGGCGAAAAAGACCTTTCCCGGAAACGATCTTTCTATGATCTTCCTGGCGAGAAGCCCCTGCTCCTTGGAATAATAATTATTGGAGACATGCATAAGGCATTTCGCCTGCTTATTGATAGCAGAGACGACCCGCGGATGGCAGTGTCCTATGCCGGATACGGCCCAGCCCGGAAAGAGATCGAGATACTTTTTCCCGTCGATATCCCAAGCGAGCGAACCCTTGCCTTTATCAAGACAGAGCGGCACCCTTTTGTAAGTATCCATCACGTACTTATCGTAAAGTTTGACGACATCTTTAGTATTCATCTTGTTCTTCATTTTATTATCTCAGTCCCTATACCCTGATCCGTGAACATTTCGAGTAAAAGCGCGTGTGGTATCCCGGCATCCAGGATATGCGATTTCTTCACCCCGCCCTTGATAGCGTTCACACAGGCGCGCGCTTTGGGTATCATGCCGGAATCTATTACTTTCGTCTTTATCAGCCTATCGACATCTTTTGCCTTAAGAGTGTGGAAGAGCGTCGACGGGTCGGACTTATCCTTCATTATCCCCATGATGTTCGTAAGCAGGACGAATTTCTCCGCCTTGAGCGCCATGGCTATCTCGCTGGCCACATCGTCAGCATTGACATTATAAACATTCCCGTCCCTGCCGGTGCCGAGAGGATAGATAACGGGGATTATATTATCCTCGATGAGCCTCTTTACTACTGTAGTGTCGACTGAAGTCACTTCGCCTACGAACCCGAGGTCCACTTCGGCCTTCATCTTCTTTACTCTAATGAGGCCGTTCTCCCTGCCGCTCATGCCGAACGCCTTGGTGCCCAACCCTCTTAAGGTATGGACTATCTTCTTGTTTATCGCATTGAGAGCTT
>JBAYFK010000013.1:0-15427 GCA_041667225.1 Candidatus Omnitrophota bacterium | reverse complement strand
TCCCGCAAGTGATGCGTATCTTTCTTTCAGATATTAGAAAACCGTATAAAAGAAAGCAATTATGAAGGTTCTCTTCCTGTCATACAACGGTTTATTGGAGCCGATACTGACTTCACAGGCACTACCCTATTTAAGAGACCTTACCAAAGAAGGATACGAGTTCGTACTGGTCACTTATGAAAAGAAGAGAGACCTTCTCATGGCGGGAAAGGTGCGTATACGCGACCTGAAAGACAGACTCGCCTCCGAGAAGATCGAATGGATCTATCTGAGGTACCATAAAGCTCCGCGCGTCTTGGCCACGATATTCGATCTCTTGGTCGGCGTTTTCGTTACGTTCTATCTTGTCGTCTCCAGGAAGATAAAGATCGTCCATCTAAGAGGCGTTACGCCCGGCACGATCATGATACCCCTCTCGAAAGTCCTGAAGGTAAAGATACTTTTTGACATGAGGGGGCGCCTCGCCGAAGAGATGGCGGCCGGCGGGCTCTGGAAGGAGAACGGCTCTACGTTTAACATGGTGAAGAGAGCGGAAAAACATTTATTGCAGATATCCGACGCGGTGACCGTCCTTACCAAAAAGCATTTCGAGTACAATAAGGGGCTAGACTATTTCGCAAAACGCGATATTCCCACGGATGTGATCCCGTGCTGCGTAGATATCGCTAAATTTGATTATTCGGGGCAGGACGAAGACATCTCAAAACTGAAAGCGTCTTTAGGTCTTAAGGGAAAATTCGTGTTGCTCTATCCGGGCAAGATAGGAACGTTCTATCTTTTAGACGAGATGCTGGGATTTTTTAAGGCCATAGCCGACATAATACCGGAGACCGTCTTTATGGTCATCACTCCGGATGATCCTGCTATCATAACTGAGCGCGTCCATAAGCTCGGGATAGATATGGACAGGATCAAGGTGGTACATAACGCGCCGTTCGATGATATGCCGCGCTATATGCGGCTTGCAGACGCAGGCATATTCTTTATCAGCGCATATAACAAGCTCGGGTCTTCGCCGATAAAGATGGGCGAGTTCCTTGCTTCCGGAGTACCTGTAATAATAAACCCCGGGGTAGGCGATACGGAAGAGATGGTTCGCGAGAATAGGGTCGGAGTTGTAGTGAAGAACTTCAGCGAAAATGACTATTTGAACGCCGTCGAAGAATTATGTAAACTTAAATCGGATGGGGAAGGCCTGAAAGCAAGATGCCGCAAGACCGCGGAAGACCACCTCTCTTACAAAGATGGTGTGAATAAATATGCCGGGATATACAATATCCTGGCGGGGGGAGCGAAGTGAAGGTCCTTTTTTTGGTACCTTATCCGACGGAAGGCGCGTCGAACAGGATAAGGGTGGAGCAGTTCCTGCCGTTTCTCGAAGAGAATGGCGTGAAATACAGAGTAAGGCCTTTTATCAACAAAAGGTTTTACGACATCCTTTACCTGCCTTACCACTATGTTCAAAAGGCGTTCTGGTTCGCGATCTGTACGATCAACAGGATCCTGGACCTGGCCAGGGCTGTAGGATATGACGTCATATTCATACACCGCGAAGCATTTCCTTTTGGAGGAGCCATAATAGAATCGATCCTGCATCGAATGGGAAAGCCGATCGTCTTCGACTTTGATGACGCCATCTTCCTTCCAAATACTAGTTCGGCAAATATATACATAGACAGGTTCAAGAGCCCGGGCAAGGTGGCTAGGATCATCGGGATGAGTAAATGCGTGATCGCCGGTAATAATTATCTTAAACAGTTCGCGCTGAAATTTAACAAGAACGTCATAGTTATTCCCAGTTCGATCGATACGGGAAAATACAAGCGGCGCCTGAGATCGACAGCTGACGGCGAGGTGGTGATCGGATGGATGGGGAGCGGAACTACAAAAGATTTTCTTCACAGCCTCGAGCCGGTTTTCGCCAAGCTATCCGGAATGCACAAGAACATTACCTTTAAGCTCGTCGGCGCCGGGTCTAAAGAGAAGCGGCAAGGCAATGTTATATATAAAAAATGGAAGATGGAAGAAGAGCTTGCTGACCTGAATAGCTTCGATATAGGGATAATGCCGCTTCCGGACACCGAATGGGCTAAAGGTAAGTGCGGTTTCAAGGCTATTCTTTATATGGCCTGCGGCCTTCCGGTGGTCGTCTCTCCTGTAGGAGCAAATCTCGATATAGTCGACGACGGCGTGAACGGTTTCTTTGCCTCCAATGAAGCAGAGTGGGTAAATGCCGTCTCGAAATTGGCGGGTGATGAGGGCCTTCGTCGTGCAATGGGCGGGAAGGGAAGAGAGAAGGTCATGCAGAAATATTCCCTTCAATATACAGCCCCGCTTTTTTTAAAATGCCTGGTCGAAGCCTATGAATAAAAAGAATTTCAAGGCCGCGCTTGTAATACTCGTTATCGGTATTTCTGTGCTCGTGATAGCGAATATGGATGTCTCCATACGGCAGGGAGTTGACGGGAAGATCGGGTATATCCACATGCCGCTTTACGCAAAGTGGACCCAGTTCCTTGCGCGCCATTATGAATATGCGCGGATCAGTTCGGATATCACCAGGGGCTGTAAGACGGAAGAAGAGAAGGTCTTGGCTATACTAAATTGGACGCGGCAGAATATTGCTGATGTCCCTGCCGGGTTCCCGCTCGTCGATGACCATATCCTTACGATAATAACCAAGGGTTATGGTAATCCGGAGCAGCACCAGGATGTCTTTACGGCGCTCTGTTCGTATTCGGGTATCCCGGCATTCTGGCGTACGGTATACGGCGGAGCGGACAGATCGAAATATTACCTCTCGTTCGCCAGGATCAACGGTAAATGGTGCGTCTTTGACGCTTACTATGGAGTCTATTTCAGGAATAGATCTGGCGGCATAGCGAGCGTGGAAGATGTCATTAGCGGAAGGCCGCAGATCATCATCTCCAACATCGGGCCCATCGAGAATGACGGGCTTCCGTACATGGATTTTTACACAAACCTGACCCCGGTGTCTAAGCCGATGTTCACCCGGTCGGAGAAACAGATGCCGGTAAAGCGCATTATGTATGAGGGGGCAAAGGGCCTGAAATTGATAAAGGAAGACGTGGATCTTTAGGCCGTTTTTTCGCCTCATTTCTTTTGATTTGTTCATGGCATTGAGATATAATATCACTTTTATATACATAAGGCGGTGCACATGCTCAAAGTAGGCATCATAGGTTATGGATATTGGGGCCCGAATATTGTTCGCAATTTCTGCGCCATCGAAGGCGTCAAGGTGGCCGCAGTCTGCGACAAGAGGCAGGATGCTCTGCTTCGCGCCCAAAAGGCTTACCCTCATATAGTTACATGCTCAGATCACAGCGATATAACCACTTCTAAAGATATAGATATAGTTGCCATAGTAACCCCAGTTTCATCTCATTATGCCCTAGCAAAAGAAGCCCTTAATAATGGCAAGCATATATTTGTCGAAAAACCCTTCACTACAAACGTAAAAGAGGCCGAAAAGCTGATAGAACTGGCTGATAAGAAGGGTTTAAAGATCATGGTAGATCATACATTCCTTTTTACCGGAGCGGTCAAGAAGATCAAAGAGCTGCTCGATGACCATAAGCTGGGAAAGATCTATTACTATGATTCTACCAGGGTTAATCTGGGACTTTTCCAGCACGATGTAAACGTCATATGGGACCTTGCCCCTCACGATCTTTCCGTCATGGATTATGTGATCAAAGAGAAACCCGTAGCCATTACCGCGACCGGTGTCGACCATTTCGGCAGGAATCTCGAGAATATAGCTTATATCACCGTGCACTTTAAGAGTAATCTTATAGCCCATTTTAACCTGAACTGGCTGTCGCCCGTCAAGATAAGGATGACGCTCATCGGCGGAGAGAAGAGGATGCTCATTTGGGACGACCTGCATGCGGATGAAAAAATAAAGGTGTACGATAAGGGCGTCGAGGTCAAAGGATCGCAAGGGGTCTATAATCTGCTTATGGAATACCGGTCCGGGGATATGTGGGTGCCGTTCTTAGACCGCGTGGAAGCGCTTCACGCGGAACTGCAGTATTTTGTGGATTGTATCCTGAATGACACGACCCCGATAAATGACGGCCATGCGGGGTTAAGGATAGTTAATATGCTTGAGGCGTCAGACAAGAGCCTGAAGCTCTCGGGAAAGCAGATAAAGCTATGAGCGACTACCAGAGCATATCCCAGGATGTAAAACTAGGCAAGGGTGTAAAGCTCGCCAGATATATAAACTTATATGGCTGCTCCATAGGCGACAATACCAAGATAGGCGCTTTTGTGGAAGTGCAGAAGAATGCAAGTATAGGGAAGAACTGCAAGATATCGTCGCACACGTTCGTATGCGAAGGCGTGACTATCGGCGATAATTGCTTCATCGGACACGGAGTAATGTTCATCAACGATAATCATCCCAAGTCGGTCAATGCGGATGGGGCGCTTGAGTCCGAGAAAGATTGGTCGGGAAGGTTCGTTAAGACGATCGTAGAAGAGAACGTCTCCATAGGAAGCAATGCAACGATCCTCGGCAATATAACGATAGGCCGTAATTCTACAATAGGGGCGGGCAGCGTCGTCACGAAGAGCGTAGGCCCCGGCCAGGTGTGGGCGGGTAATCCCGCTAAGAAGCTTAAAATCGTCTCCTAAGGGATAAGATATGGCATTGAAGCGCGGCCGGGCTAATTCAAAAAGAGGTAAGGTCCTGGTGACCGGAGGGGCCGGTTTTATCGGTTCACATCTGGTGGATGCGCTAATCTCTGACGGTTACCGCGTCAGGGTCCTCGATAACCTTGCTAACGGCAAGCGCGAAAATCTTAAGGCCCACCTCAATAGCGGTTCTCTGGAACTTCTGATGGGGGATGTAACGGACAGGCGCGATGTAAAAAAGGCCGTCCGCGGGATCGATACCGTATTTCACCTTGCATGCCTGGGCGTCAGGCACTCGATAAAACATCCTTTTGAAAATCATAAAGTGAACGCCGAAGGCACTCTTCTGGTGCTGCAGAGGTCTCTCGAAGAAGGCGTCAAAAAGTTCGTCTACTGTTCGTCCTCCGAAGTTTACGGGACGGCCGAATATGTTCCTATGGATGAAGGCCATCCGACGAGGCCTTGCACCGTCTATGGTGCGGGAAAGCTGGCCGGGGAAGCTTATACGAGAGCGTATCACAGGACTTACGGACTTAGCGCGGTAGTTGTGCGCCCGTTCAATACATACGGACCAAGATCCCATCATGAGGGAGATGCGGGAGAAGTGATCCCTAAGGCCATCATCAGGGCCCTAGGCGGAAAACCGATACTGGTATTCGGGAATGGCAGGCAGACGCGAGACTTTACTTACGTAGAAGATATGGCCAGAGCGCTCATTTTGGCTTCCAAGTCGGAGAAGGCGGTCGGGAAGACCCTTAATGCGGGGAGCGGTTTCGAGATATCCGTAAATGAACTTGCCGGGTCGATCGTCCGAATAGTTGGCAACAAGAAATCGGCCATAACCCATAAAGGTGATAGGCCCGGAGATGTACTGCGTTTGTATGCGGATCCGAAGTTATTCCGGAGCATCACAAAATGGTCGCCAAAAATTTCGTTCGAGGACGGACTGAAGAAGACGGTGGAGTGGTTCGCGTCAAGGCCAGCCGGCATATCCTCGTTGCTTCGTCAGGAGAGAGGGGAAAATTGGAAATGAAGAAGATGATCCCGATCGCCAGGCCTTTTATGGGAAAAGAGGAGTGCTCTGCGGCTACAAAGGCCATCATGTCGGGATGGGTGACGCAGGGGCCGATGGTCAAGCGCTTCGAAGACGAATTTGCCGCCTATGTCGGCTCGTCGCATGCGTGCGCGGTCTCGAGTTGTACGACCGCCCTGCACCTTGCTCTGCTCGCCGTAGGCGTTAAGCCGGGCAACGTTGTTATCACCGCAAGCCACTCTTTTATAGCGACCGCCAACTCAGTGCGTCATTGTATGGCGGAACCGGTCTTTGTCGACATAAAACCAGGCACTTTTAACATGTCTCCGGAATTAATAGGAGAACTCCTGGAAAACAGGTGCGTGAAACGTAACGGCAAGATCTTTTATAAAATGGATAAAAAGATGGCGCGGGGAGAATCGCCGCTCGCCTTTATCGATAAACATAATAAAGAGTACGGGCGCGTAGGCGCCATTCTTGCAGTACATCAGATAGGCATGCCGTGCGATCTTCGATCTATCCTGTCCATCGCGCGTAAATTCAATATTCCGGTAGTGGAAGATGCGGCCTGCGCCATAGGAAGCGAGATCTCGATGAGGAACGGGGCTTGGGAGAAGATCGGCAGGCCTCATGGCGATATAGCATGCTTCAGCTTTCATCCTCGCAAAGTTATGACAACGGGAGACGGCGGGATGCTCACTACGAACAACCGCCGATATGACCAGCGCTTCCGTTTATTGAGACAGCATGGTATGAATATGTCGGACAGGGCAAGGCATTTGTCCAAAAAAGTATCAGTTGAATCATATCTGACGACGGGATATAATTATAGGATGACAGACATTCAGGCGGCTGTAGGGATAGAGCAACTGAAGCGTCTGGCTGATATAGTGTCCAGCAGGAGGGCCTTGGCGGATCTTTACAATAAAGAGCTTGGCGGCATACCCCGGCTTAGAATGCCCGCCGAACCTGAGTGTTGCCGGAGCAATTGGCAGAGTTACGCCTTGAGAGTTTTGGACAACGCCCCATTGAGCCGCGACAGGCTCATGCAGTATTTGCTGGAAAACGGAGTTTCATCGCGT
Source organism: Candidatus Omnitrophota bacterium (assembly GCA_041667225.1). Taxonomy (GTDB): domain Bacteria; phylum Omnitrophota; class Gorgyraeia; order 2-01-FULL-45-10; family 2-01-FULL-45-10; genus JBAYFK01. The sequence continues at coordinate 8,647 of JBAYFK010000013.1, read as the reverse complement.
TGCGGTGTTATGAATGCCCATAAGGAAAAACCGTATAGTAACAACTCGGTAATTTTAAAAAATTCAGAGTCAGCCCGCCGTTCTGTCATTCTTTTACCTTTATTCTATGGAATGACTTTAAAGCAAGCCAATAAAGTGATAAACCTTATCAAAAAAAATGCGTAAACGACATAAACTGAACAGACAGATACTTAAGTTTTGGGAAAATTTAGCTGTCTCAAAGCCGTCCGGTAAGCTTGTGACCCATGGGGACCTGAACCAGGTATCGATGGAAATAAACAGCATTCTAAAGTTCCTTAAAAGGAAAGACGTTTTGATGGATATAGGGTGCGGCAACGGTTTCAGCGCCTCCATCTATGCGACCAAATGTTCGAAAGTGACCGGCGTCGACTACTCGTCTAACATGATAAGATCTGCGAATCTTGCTTTCAGGCGGAAGAATATCGTTTTCGAGGAAGGGGACGTGCTGTCTTTGCCATACAAAAAAGGTTCATTTTCTGCGGTCGTCTCTACGCGGTGCCTGATAAATCTGACAGGCTGGAATAAGCAAAAAAAAGCGATAGCTAACATCTCCGATATATTAAAAAAAGGCGGGCAGCTGATCCTGACGGAAGGCATGAAGCAGGGAAGGCAGCGGCTTAATAAGCTGCGTAATCAAATGGGCCTGCCCTCAATGCCACGCGTATGGCATAATTTCGATTTTGACGAAGACAAGCTGATGCCTTTCGTATCAAAACACTTTATCATAAAGAATGACATAAGGTTCGGTATCTATGACGTTCTTACGCGGGTGATCTATCCGGCGGTCATCTATCCGAAGAACCCGCAATATGGGACAGAGTATCATAAGTTAGCGGAAAAATTGATCTATCTGGTCGGTGAAGATGAACTGCGCCAGTACAGCAGGGAAGCCTGCCTGGTGCTGGTAAAAAAGTAAAATGAGGGTACGGATATGATATCTATCGTTATCCCGACATATAATGAAAAAACAAATATAAAACACGTGATCGGCGAGATCAAGTCCGCTGTGCTTGATTCGGGCGTCAAAAGTTATGAGATAATAGTTGTGGATGACCACTCCAGCGACGGGACGTTCGAGGCCGTTGATGCGCTGAAGGCCGGAGAAGTACGGTGCGTCCGGTTGAGCAGGCAGAGCGGCAGTCATGTGGCTTTAAGAGCCGGGATAAAAAAAGCCAAGGGAGAGGCCGTTCTCTGTATTTCCGCCGATGGGCAAGATGACCCGGCTTGCCTTAAAAAAATGCTTGAAAAACGCAAAGCCGGGGCGGCGGTCGTATGGGCTCTTCGTAATAACAGAAAGAACGAGCCGTGGCATAACCGTAAAGCCGCGGAATTATTTTACAAGATACTCTTTTCCCTGCTGAGCACGAAAGGCACTAAGATAGATCTGTCGCGCGCTGATTTCTTTTTGCTGGACAGGATCGTCGTAGATGCGATCAATTCATGCGTTGAACGCAATACGTCGCTCTTTGGCCTCATAGCATGGCTAGGGTTTAACCAGGATTCCGTAGAGTACGAAAGACGCCGGCGTTTGTCTGGCAGTTCCAAGTGGAAATTCACGAGCCGGTTCAGACTGGCCAAGGATTGGATAATCGCGTTCTCGGGCGTTCCTATAAAGATCGCATCGTTATTTGGCATGATCATGTCGGTGATCGGAGGGCTAGGAGCTATATATATAGTCGTTGATAAATTATTCTTCACCTATATACTCGCCGGGTGGACGACGATCGTAGTGCTCATACTCATGATGAGCGGCATCCAGCTTACCATCCTCGGTGTGGTCGGAGAGTATTTATGGCGCAACCTGGACGAGTCGCGCAAGAGGCCTCTCTATTTTATCGAGAAGAGTTCTTCACCGGAAGAAGGATCGAAATAGCTATGCACTCTAAAGATATTTTTTTAAGCTGGGGAATGCTCTTTATAGGCGTGATCATGAATGTAATGGGCATGTATTTTATTAAGATGAAGATGAACGAATTGGGCGGAATGCAGGTCAGCTCTGTGAAGGTGCTGGCGGACTATTTTCTCATGTTCATGCGTTCCCCGCTTGCGGTTGTAGGAGTAGCGCTTTTTCTGTTGGCGCCTCTGCCGTATGCCGTTGCAGTGTCCAGGATGGAGCTTTCCGTAGCGTATCCTCTGTCTATAGCGCTCAGCTGCCTTATCATCGTACCACTTACATTCATATTTTTCGGAGAGAGCGTTACGGCAAATAAGGTCATCGCTATATTTATGATATTGGGAAGCCTGTATTTCTTGTATAAATAGGTTTGAAGGAATGCGACCGTATGACTAAACGTATTAAAATTGGAATGGGTCAATTGCTAGTCGAGGGCGGAGAACCTGACCGCAATCTTATGCGGGCGGAAGAGATGATAAAAGAAGCAGCCGCGAAAAAATGCGATATAGTATTGCTGCCTGAAACTCTTGACCTGGCCTGGACCCATCCCAGCGCCAAAACAGAGGCCCAGCCTATACCGGGTCCATACAGCGACAAGCTTTGCCGTAATGCCAGAGGATCCGGTATCTATGTGTGCGCAGGCCTGACAGAAAAGACAAAGGACCGCGTTTATAACACCGCCATATTCATCGACCCTTCCGGGAACATCATTTTGAAATACCATAAGATAAACCTTCTTGCCGTTGAACAGCCGTTTTACGCCGTAGGGAATGTTCTTTCTGTCACTGAAACGCCTTTCGGTATCATCGGGGTCAATATATGCGCCGATAATTATTTTGATTCGCTTGATATAGGCCACACATTGGCCCGCATGGGATCGCAGATCATATTGTCTCCTTCGTCCTGGACGGTGGACTATTCGGTAGTAGAGGGAAATGACCCGTATGGGGCAAAATGGTTCAAGCCGTTCTCTACGCTGGCCAGCTTACATGATCTCATCGTCATAAGCGCTACCAGCGTCGGCTATATAGTCGGAGGACCTTATGAAGGTAAAAAGATGGTAGGGTGTTCTCTTGCGGTGGGCAGGGAAGGCGTCATTGCCAAGGGATCCCACAATGAATTTGCCGGTGAGCTTATTACAACTTTTATAGATATACCTGAAAGAAGAGAAAAAGGTACAGGTATAGGAGAGATGCTGGTAAAAAAAGGATACATAAAAAATGGAATATAAGGTTTGCTCAAGATGCCTGATTGATACGACCGTTCCCGGCGCTAAGTTCGACGAGAACGGCGTTTGCAGCTACTGCAAGATCCATGATCAGCTTGATAAAGAATACCCTGTGGGCGATGAGGGCCAGAAGAGACTCGCAAAGATCGTCGATATTATCAAGAAAAAGGGCCGGCACAGTAAATACGACTGCGTGGTCGGAATAAGCGGGGGGCGCGATAGCACATACACGCTGTATCTAGCAAAACATCTCGGTTTGAGGCCTCTTGCCGTTCATTTTAACGACGGTTTCGGCAATCCTGTTGCAGGCGAGAATATGAAAAAAGCCACGGACAGGTTAAATGTGGAGATGAGGACCGTCGCTTCAGACTGGAGAGAGTCCAAAGACCTGAAGCTGGCATTTTTGAAAGCATCGACGCCTGAAATGGAAGAAGGCACGGATCTGGGCATAGCGACTTCTTTATACGGTATCGCCGCGAAAGAAAATATTAAGTATATAATCCTGGGGCATTCGCTCAAGACGGAAGGCATAAGTCCGCTCGAGTGGAGTTATCTCGACGGGGCTTACCTGAGGAGCGTGCATAAAAAGTTCGGGACCGTTAAGCTGAGAAAATGGACGCCCGAAGATCCCGGATTCAATCTCGACCTGCGCCATATATTTTACTATACGATCATAAAAGGGATAAAGTCTATACCCGTACTTAATTATGTCAACTATGTCAGGACGGACGCGGAAGAGATCATAAAGAAAGAGCTTGGGTGGGTCTACCCGGGCGCGCATTATTATGACGACCTGTATCAAAGTCTGCTGACATATATTTATCGGGTCAAGTTCCATATAGACAGGCGCAGATTTAATTATTCGGCGCTTATAAGGTCAGGGCAGATGTCCAGGGAAGAGGCGATGAACAGGATGAAAGATATTTATGTGATCGAAGATCCTAAAGTCATAGATCTCTGCATAAAACGCCTGGGGATAACCTGGAAGGATATCGAGGGTTTTGTCAAAGAGCCGCCCAAGACTTTTCGCGATTACCCCACAAATTACAGATATATTAAGCTGCTGCGGCCTGTTATTAAGATATTAGCCAAACTAAATATCATACCTAGCATATCGTATATCAAGTACTTTGAGTGCGGCTAGCCCGGGAACTTCATGAACAGTAATGTTTTACTCGTCAATCCTAAGATTGGCTCTGTTTCGCAGAGTAAAGTAATAAATGCAATCCTGAACACTACCTTTCCCACCAGTTTGGGGATATTGGCGTCAGTCTTGATCGCCTCCGGCCTGAGCCAGCCCCGTATAATCGATGAACAATTGGATCCGCTGGATGACGATAAGCTGAAAGCGCTTATGGCGTCCATGAAAGAGCCGCGCATCGTGGGCTTGAGCGTATTGACCATCAACTCCGGCAGGGCGTATGAGATCGCCGAGATGGTTAAGCGTATAGACCCTAAAGCGGTTGTAGTTCTCGGCGGCATACATCCGACCGTTCTCCCTGAAGAGGCGCTATCACATGATGGCGTAGATGTGGTCGTCAGGGGTGAGGGCGAAAAGACTTTCGAAGAGCTGGTGCGCCTCGTTATGTCGGGCAAACGCTATAACGAGATCCAGGGCATATCATTTAGGGGAGAAGATAAGATAACGCACACGCCGGACAGGCCGATGATCGATAACCTCGATGAGGTGCCGCCTTTTCCTTACCATCTTTTTGAGAAAGACAGAGACAAATACCCGTCATTTGGCGGAGTATTCACGTCGAGAGGCTGCCCTTATAAATGCACATTCTGCTCATCCCGCAGCATTTCGGGTATCAAATACCGCTATTTCAGCATCGAGCGCTCGATCCATGAGATCAAGCTTTTGATAGAAAAGTACGGCCAAAAGACGATATGGCTGATGGACGACAATATCGCCGCGAACAAAGGGCATTTTATATCTCTCCTCGACGCCATCATGAAGGAGGGCCTGCATGAAAAGGCGTGTTTTCACGGGTCTATGCGCGGTGACAATATCAGCGATGAGATACTCGATAAGGCAAAGGCCGCGAACTTTAAGATGATATCTTTCGGCTTGGAGACGGGCAGCGAATCTCTCATGAAGATAATAAATAAAGGCGAGACCGTTGAGGATGTGGCGAACGCGATACGCATGACCGATAAGAAAGGCATTGCGGCAGCTACCACTGTGATCTTCGGACTGCCCACTGAAACAAAGAAAGACAGGCGCGACGCCATAAAGCTTGCGAAGTCCCTGCCTTTGTCGAGCATACGTTTCAACATACTGACGCCGTACCCGGGTACTCCGGTTTTTGCGAAGCTTCAGGCGGAGAATAAGCTTTTCATAAAAAAGAATTGGGGGAATTTCGCGGTCCAGTATATGTGGGAAGGGGACGACCTGCCCTATGTAACGGATGGTACCAATGTATATGAACTTATGTTCGATACCATGTTCGCGAACCTTTCCTTCTACCTAAGTTTCAGCGGCATCAAGCGGATGCTTAAGTCCTCTTTTGCCGGAGGGAATGTCATAACATTAGACTGTAAATGGTATTCCTTGCCGGGCATGGCCTATAAATTGCTCAGGGTATTCTTCTATTTATCCAGGCGGTTTATCTATGTTACTTATAAAATGCTGACGGTAAAAAAATGAACAACAAGAACCTGCTGTATATTTTCTTCTTCCTTTTGATCGCTTATCTTGTTATAAACACAGGGCTAGTCTCCGATGATTTCGAGGCCATGACGAGCTCCCAGTCCGCAAGTTTCAAGAATATCCTGATACCTCACGGCAATTTCTATTTCATCGATGTCCCGGTCATGCACTTCACCCATTACTTATGGTATCACTTTTTTAATATATTAAGCGCCGTTGCCGTCAATATAGTCAAGATAGCCTATATTATCCTTGCCTTTTACATGGTCGCGCAATTTTTCAAGATATACATGGATGAAGCGCTCGCGATCCTCGCATCCTTTCTATTTATATTTTTCCCGTCGCATGATTCCACGGTCTATATGTTCATGTGCCAATATCTTACGCTCACGTTCGCGTTCTACCTGTACGCCTATTATCTTGCCCACAACAATAAGCTGACGCTTGCTTTTCTAGCCGCACTCATAGCATCATTCATCTCGTATGGAAGTACTCCTCTGGCAATAGCGCTCTTCGCGCTATTCATCATGAACAAGTCTTACAAGAAGGCAGCGGTCATCATAATACCGAATATCATATACGCGGCGTATTTTATCACGGTGACTATGTTCATGAAGATAGGCCACCCGAGGACGCTCGAGGCCTTGAGCATCACGGCCGTTATGAAACAGTATATATTGCAGATATTGACCTTTGTCGACGCGGTATGCGGCCCCCAGATGTGGCTTAAAGTTTACTATTCCTTTTCCCAATTATCGCTGCAATCGATCGTTGCGGGTTTAATATTTTCTCTAATATGTTATAAGATAATCAAAGGATCTGCCGCTAGATATAACCTGAAGCTCGTCATCTCTCTTTTTATATTAGTAGCGCTATCTTTTGGGGTTTTTGCCCTTACGGGACGGTATCCTCAGCTCTGTTTCAATCTGGGCAACAGGGTCACGATATACGGCGCGCTCCTCCTTACATACTTGATCGTTCTGGTGCCTGCTCCGAAACTTGTGAAATATGCGATCGTGATACTGCTCATATTCACGGTTTTGGGCATTTCAGACCACTGGAAGAGATGGAACGTCCATCAGCAAAAAGTCATATGCAATATGCGTGATAACAAAGACCTCCAAGCCTATAACGATAAGAGGGTGCTGTATTTTGCCGGGAACCAATATAGTAAGTACGGCCCCATGAGCCACATAGAATTCTTATCGGAGGCATGGGTGCCCAATTGTATATTAAAATTGATGCTCGGAAAGACCGTGGTAACAAGCCCCATCAGCCGAAGGTTTAAGTACGAGAACGGTTGCCTGGTCGACACTAAATATAACAGCAGCTCGGAGGTCGATCGTTATATTAATATCTACGATTCCGAAAGGAACGAGCTCTTCCAGGTCGATGCCGAGTACATAAACGGTTATATAGATACACTGCCTTTAGATAAGCGGCATTGGGTGCAGGTGATAGGCAATGCGCGCGTTAGAGATATTGCCTTAAAGCTGATGCCAAGATTGCGATATGCCTTTTAATTATCTTGGCAGGCATCCCCTGTGATCTTATCCCATATCTCCCAAGGAATTCCTCAGTTTATAGTGAGAATTTTGTTGACATAATAGGTAGGAGTGCGTACAATTGTTTAAAACGTTTTAAACGATGTAGGGTGATGGACTATTCATGTTATTACTAAAACTTCAAAAAAGGCGTAAAACACTATGAGAGCGTTATTTGTATATACTAATATCAAAGGGTTTCATGATGATTGTTTTGCTTTTGGGCTAGCCTCGATCGTCAGTATAGCCAGGAAGAACGGCCATGAGGCAAAGGTAACTATTGTAAGAAAAAAAGAAGAATATTCCAGGGTTCTTGATGATATAAAAGAGTTCAATCCCAAGCTCGTTGGCTTTACGGCCGTGTCTTCTCAGTTCGGCGCTGTAAAAGATATAGCTTCTAATATAAAGGATATGTCTCCCGGGATAATCACTATATGCGGGGGCGTTCATCCTACGATCAATCCGCAATGTTTGCTGGAAAGCAAAGCCCTCGACGGTATCTTTATAGGGGAGTCGGAGCATTCATTTATCGAATTTCTGGATAAGATAGATAACGGCAGGCCGTATCAAGATACGGATAATTTCGCTTATGTAAAAGACGGAAAAGTTGTTGCTAACAGGTTAAAGCCGCTTATAAACAATCTTGATGATCTGCCGCCTCCGGACAGGGAAGTATACCCGTTTGAGGATACTTTAAAGATCAGCGGATATGCGCCTTTTTTCTTCTCCAGGGGGTGCCCGTTCTTATGCTCATATTGCAGCAACCACACATTAGCAAAGTGTTACGGCCTTCCAAAGAATTTTCCCAGGCAGAAGAGCGCGGAGTTGAGTATTCGCGAGATAGAGGATACGGTTAAACGATTTAATGTCAAAACGGTATGGCTCTTAGACGACATATTCGGCATGAACAAAAAATGGAGACAAGAATTCTGCGAGAAGTATAAAAAGCGGGTCGGCATTAAGTTCATCTGCCAGCTGCGCGTAACGGTCATCGACGATGAATTTATAAAACTGCTTAAAGATACGGGCTGTTACAGGATACAGATAGGCGTCGAGTCAGGCAACGAATATATAAGAAATGAGGTTATGAACAGACGGATGTCGCAGAAACAGATCATAGATGCCGCGAAGATCATAAAAAAATATGGGATCCAGATGAACACCCTGAACATAATCGGTGTCCCGGGAGAGACGGAGGAGATGTTGTGGGACACGATAAAGCTGAATAGGAAGATCGCGCCCACGTCGAGCGGAGTGAATGTATTCTATCCATACAGGGGAACAAAGCTCGGTGACTACTGTTT
>JBAYFK010000012.1:0-16473 GCA_041667225.1 Candidatus Omnitrophota bacterium | reverse complement strand
CAGTCTCACCCATCACCTTTTTTATCTTGCTGCGGATGAACGCCGGAAGCCCGTCGATCCTGCCTATGACCGAAAAACGCATATTGTTCCTGGACATGTTCTCGGCTTCTCTGTCAAGATACCCATCCATCAGCCTGAAAAGCGCATCCACTTCTTCCGGGGGGCGCTTCCAATTTTCCGTAGAAAACGTATATAAGGTAAGCACCTTTACACCGAGTTCGGCGGCGGCCTTCACTACCTTCTGAACTGACCCGGCGCCGGCATTATGGCCCATTATCTTTGGAAGGCCCTTCTCAGTAGCCCACCTGCCGTTACCGTCCATTATTATAGCTATATGTTGCGGTATATTTTTTGCCGTCGCCATTTTTTTCCTTCAAAAGATTAAGGGGGACTTTTATATCCCCCATAACCTTATTTCATGCCCGAGCGTATCGACTTACTAGATATTGGAGAAGGTCTGCCCTCTCTCGGAACCCACCGAGACGAGAACGATCTTTGTCTCCAGCAGATTTTGTATCCTCTTTAAATACTTTTTTGCGTTCACCGGCAGCTTGGAATAAGCCGTTATGCGAGTGGTATCTTTTTTCCACCCCGGCATCTCCTCATATACAGGCTTGCATCCGGAAAGCACCTTTATGTCAGAAGGGAAATTCTTGTACAGCTTGCCTTCGTATTCATAAGACGTACATATTTTTATGCTGTCGAGGTCATCAAGGACATCAAGTTTTGTTATGACGATCTCGCCAATGCCGTTCACCCGCACAGAGTGCTTGACGACAACGCTATCGAACCATCCGCACCTGCGCGGCCTGCCCGTAGTAGCGCCGAACTCTCCGCCTTTTTCGCGTATGAGATCGAGCATCTCCTGCTCAAATTCTGTCGGGAACGGCCCCTCTCCGACGCGGGTCGTATACGCCTTAACTATACCGACGACCTTGTCGATCTTAGTAGGGCCTACGCCGGTGCCTGTCATGGCGCCGCCGGCAGTCGCATTTGACGAGGTGACGAAAGGATATGTCCCATGGTCAACATCGAGAAGCGTTCCCTGAGCGCCTTCGAACAAGATACGTTTTTTCTTCTTTATAGCGTCGTTCAGCATAACTACCGAATCGCATGCGTACTTTCCTATGCGTTTAGCATAGCCCGTATATTCCTCATGTATGGCATCGAACGAGAACTCCTGTACGTTGTATATTTTTGAAAAAATAGGGTTCTTCTCGTCTAGGTTGGCCTTAAGCTTATCCCTGAATACCTCGTCATTTAAAAGGTCAGCAAGCCGTATGCCGCTCCTGGCGACCTTATCGGAATAGCATGGCCCTATCCCCTTCTTCGTAGTTCCTATATTCTTCTTTACGAGCTCTTTAAGCTCATCCAGTTTACGGTGATAAGGGAATATGATGTGGGCAGTGTTACTGATGAACAGTCTGCCGTCCACCTTAATGCCTTTTTTCTCGAGCATCTCTATCTCCTCGAGAAGCGCTTTTGGGTCGACCACAACTCCGTTACCTATTACACAGATCTTTCCTTTATGCAGTATCCCCGACGGTATAAGATGAAGGACGAACTTATCCTTACCTATAACGACCGTGTGACCGGCATTATTACCGCCCTGGTATCTGACTATATAGTCTGCCTTAGGAGCATAGATATCTATTACCTTGCCCTTACCTTCGTCACCCCATTGAGCGCCTATGATTATGATGTTCGGCATATTTTCTCTCTTATCTCCTCGGAGGGCCGGGAGGTATGGACGGAACTCTCGGCGGCTGCGGTGGCGGCTGCGGCGGTCTCTGAGGCTGCCTCGGAGGCTGAGCGATCTGCTGCGGCGGAGGCGTGGGTATGCGCGGCTGCTGCGTCATCGCCCTCTGCTGCGATTGTCTCATAGCTTCCTGCTGTATCTGCCTGTTTAGCCGCTCTGACTGTATCCTGTTCACCTCGGCTGTCATCCTGTTGAGCAGCTTCTGCATAGTATCCTGGTCGAGATCTTCGATCTTTACATAACTGCCATCGACCATGTAAGAAAAACTTTCCTTCTTGTCCGGCCCCATTTCCATCTTAAGTTCCGGAATGAATTCAAGTATGTCGGTACGGGCGCGAAGCATTTCTGTTATATACGAGGCCATTTCTGCTCTGTCGAACTGTTTAGCAGGAGCTGTGGGAGCCGGCTGAATGGCTGCGGGCTTCGTAACTGGTGCGGCCGGTGGTAAGGCCGGGATCTTCTTTACCGCTACCGGCGCTGGAACTGGCACAACAGGTTTCACTACCGGAACTGGTACAGCGGCCTTGACCTGCGGAGCTGCCGTCTCCTGCTTCGGTTTCGCGAAGCGTTTACGCAACTTCTGGATCAGACCTTCCTGCTCCTGACCATAGACAACTGATGCTGATAACAATACCGCAAATGCAGTCACTATAGCGACTCCTGCTCTTTTCATAAGCTTGCCCCTTTCTTGATTATGGCGCCATCGTAAAAATCTTGCGTGCAATTTCAGGAAACTTTGCAATAAATCTAAGCTCATCTTCCGTAAGAGGCCTCTGGGTATGCACGTTGGCATACCTTACAAGCTCAAGTATGTTCGTTGCCTCTCTATCATCCTTGAACTTGATCTCAAGGCGGTCATATACATTCCTGAAACCTTTTATTCCGCTATATTCACCGGCAGTGATCTGCCTGCCCGTCTCTATGATCTCGGGCTCGCCCCTTCCAAGCTCTTCGAAATCGTACAGCTCGTAATTACGCCTATCCTTTAACGCTCCGTCTGCATGTATACCGGATTCATGAGCAAAGGCGTTCGAACCGACCCCCGGCTGCGTGATCGGTATGGGTACTGCGAATGCATACGAGGCGTATTTGGCTATGCGCCAGGCATGTGAAAGTTTTATGCGCTCATCCAGTACGTACTTTCCTTTAAAACCGCTCGAGTATTTCAGCGCAAGTATTACGCTTACAAGGTCTGCGTTGCCCGCGCGCTCGCCGATACCGTTAACGGTCGTATTAATATACGCGTCAACTCCAGCGTCGATCGCGGCCTTCGCTCCCGCAACTGAACATCCTACCACCATACCGAGATCGTTATGACAATGCATCTCGATGGGTATTTTCACTTCTTCGGCCAGCACCTTGATCCTTTCATAGATCGAAAATGGATCGTCGTAACCGAGCGTATCACAGTATCTTATCCTGTCGGCGCCGTTCTTCTTCGCAGCTCTGGCGAATTTTATAAGATAATCTAAGTGCGTCCTGGAAGCGTCTTCGGCATTGACGCCTATCGTCTTGACGCCGAGCTTCCTCGCCGTGTGGATCGCCTCTATCATCTCTTTTATTACGTCATCTTTCGTATACTTGCCCTGAAATTTGCCGTTTATCATCTGTTCTGACGTCGATATAGAAAGGTTCAGATGCTCTACCTTCGTCATCTTGCACGCCTTTTCTACGTCCGATTTTATAGCCCTTATCCATCCGCTCAGCTTAATAGGCGAAAGATATCCGGTCTTTGCAAGCTCCAGATTCGCATTTATATAATTCGTCTCATGGCGCGTGACCGGAAAACCGAACTCAGACTGATAAATACCCATCTCATTCAGGTAGATATTTATCATCGTCTTCTGGAGCTTGGCCAGGCCAAGCCTTGATGTCTGGACGCCGTCCCTGTTGGTGACGTCTACAATATAGATCTTACATTCTTTCTTCTTCATATGTTTTTCCTCTGATTTTAATAAAAATCTAAAGCTTCACGAGCTTCACGTCGAGTATATTGTCCGCTTTTCTTATTTCATCCAGGATCGCCTTAGGTACATCGCTGTCTATGTTTAAAAGGCTCATAGCGATACCGCCTTTCTCTGCGCGGCCGAACGACATCCCTGCGATATTTATCTTATTCTTTCCCAGGATAGTGCCTATCTGCCCTATGATACCGGGAACGTCATTGTTCTGCATGACCAGCATATAGCCTTCGGGAACGGCATCTACATAAAATTCATTTATCTTCACTATCCTCGGGTCTACCTTGGTAAAGAGCGTGCCTATTATCGAGTTTTTGTCCTTATCCGTCTCCACTTCGACGATTATAAGGTTCGCGAAGTCCTGCACATCGGTAGTCTTAGTCTCAACGATATTGATACCTCTTTCTTTCGCGATAAAGGACGCGTTGACAAAATTCACAGTCTCCTGCAGTATCGGCGTAAGCATGCCTTTTATCAAAGACAATGTCAACGGCTGCAGATCGTACCTGAGTATCTCGCCGACATACTTCACCTTGACCCTCTTTATGTGGCCGGCGGCGAGTTGCGCATGCATAGAACCGATCGATTCGGCCAGCTTCAGGTATGGTTCCATAACTTTCAGGATCTCAGGATCGACACACGGCACGTTGACCGCGTTCTTTATACAGCGGTTCAACAGAACGTCTATGACAGTATTGGCGATCTCGACCGCTACATTGACCTGCGCCTCTTCTGTAGATGCGCCCAGATGCGGGGTCATTAAAGTTTTGTCCATTTTAAGAAGTTCATTATCCTTCGAAGGCGGCTCCTGCTCGAAAACATCGAGCGCCGCGCCCGCAACTTTACCCGACTTCAAAGCCTTTGTCAGGGCAGCTTCATCGATTATCCCGCCTCTGGCGCAGTTGACCACCCTCACGCCCTTCTTCATCATGTCGAACTGCTTATCCGATATCATATGCTTCGTATCTGCTGTAAGAGGCGTATGGACCGTTATATAATCCGCGCTCTTGAGCAGCGTATTAAGATCTACGGACTCTATACCAAGCTGTTTTGCCTTCTCCTGCGAAAGGAACGGGTCGAAAGCAAGCACCTTCATCCCAAAGCTGAGCGCCCTCTTAGCTACTTCGGTCCCGATCCTGCCAAGCCCCGCGATCCCGAGCGTCTTGCCGTACAGCTCGACGCCCATGAATTTTTTCCTCTCCCACTCGCCCCTCTTCATCGATGCATCAGCCTGTCCTATATTCCTGGAAAGCGACAGCATGAGAGTGAACGCGTGTTCAGCCGTCGATATCGTATTGCCGCCGGGCGTATTCACGACTATAATACCTTTTTTCGAAGCCGCGGCTACATCAACATTATCCAAACCTACGCCCGCGCGCCCTATGATCTTAAGCTTATCGGCAGCCTCTATGACTTCCTTCGTGACTTTTGTAGAACTGCGGACCACCAGCGCGTCATAATCCTTTATTACCTTTATAAGTTCAGCAGGAGTAAGTTTCGTATTAACATCAACCTGGAGGCTCTTCTCTTTTTCAAGTATGTCTACAGCCTCTTTTGCCATCGAATCGCTAATCAGTACCCTGTGTGCCATCTTTATTACCTCCGGAAATTAACTGCTATGATTTTAATACCTTTTTAGCCGCTTCCAATCCGCTGCCGGCTGAAAATTTATATCCGAGTTTGACCAGCGCCTGTTCAAGCGCCGATATCGCAGCTAATACGTGTTCCTCGTCGATACCGCCCATATGCGCCGCCCTGAATATCTTGCCTTTCAGGGTATCCTGGCCGCCCGCTAATGTCACGCCTAGTTCCGATTTGAGCATCTTTATGACATTATCCGCGCCTATCTCGGAAGGCACTATGATCCCTGTAACGGCATCTGACGGCGACTTCGAGAATATCTGAAGCCCCAGAGCCTTGCAAGCCGCTTTTAAGGCCATTCCGAGCTTCTTATGTTCAGCGATGACGTTGTCTATACCCTTCGCGTTTATTAACTCGACGGCCTTTTTTAATCCAAGGACCAGAGTTATAGCGGATGTGAACGGTGTATCCGTATCCATGTATGCTTTTTTGTATTTCTTGAAATTCAGATAAAACTTCGGAAGCTTCGAAGTCTCGATAGCCTTCCACGCCTTAGCGCTCACTGTGCAGAATGCAAGGCCGGGCGGTATCATGAGCCCTTTCTGAGAACCTCCCACAGCTATATCGACGCCCCACGCATCATTCTCGAAATTATCCGCGCCGAGTCCGCTTATGACGTCGACTATGAGAAGCGCATCTGTCTTCCTGACGATCTCCCCGATCGACTTAATATCATAGACTGTCGCCGTAGATGTCTCGCAGAGAGTTGTGTACACAGCCTTTACGCCGGGGTTCTTCTTAAGGAGGTCCTCTATAGTTTCGGGCTTCGGCGCAGTGCCCCATTCGATATCCATAGATATCACTTCGACGCCGTATGCCTTAGCTATATCGCCGAACCTCTCGCCGAACTTTCCGCCCCGCACTACTATTATCTTATCTCCGGGAGAAAGCACATTGACTATAGACGCTTCCATTGCGCCCGTCCCGCTTGATGTGAAAGTAAAAAGGTCGTTCGATGTTTTGAATATCTTTTTCAATCCTTCGGTCACATCCTTGAATATGGCCTGATATTCTTTTGTCCTATGATGTATCATGGGTTTCGCCATCTCTTTACGTATCTCTTCCGGTACCGGCGTAGGCCCTGGCGTCATCAGATATTTTTTATCCATTGTATAAACTTCTCCTTTCATCATCGAAGAAATATTTTATATTACTTCGTTTTCGCTATATTCGTTATAACCTCGTCGACAAGGCCGTATGCCTTGGCCTCTTCTGCCGACATAAAATAGTCCCTGTCCGTATCTATATGTATCTTCTCAACGGACTGCTTGGTATGTTTAGCCAATATCTGTTCGAGCTTTTCGCGCATTCTTAATATTTCTTTGGCTTGAATACTGATATCGGACGCAGGCCCCTCTGCTCCGCCCCACGGCTGATGTATCATGATCCTGGAGTGAGGAAGCGCATAACGCTTTCCTGTCGTCCCCGCAGCCAGAAGAAGCGCGCCCATGCTTGATGCCTGTCCCATGCAATATGTATTCACGTCCGGTTTGACGAACTGCATTGTATCGTATATTGCAAGCCCGCTGGTGACGGAACCGCCCGGGCTGTTGACGTATATGCTGATATCCTTCTCGGGATCTTCCATCTGCAGGAACAAGAGCTGCGCAATTATTATATTGGCCACATTGTCATCGATCGCCGTACCTATAAAGATGATCCTGTCTTTTAAAAGACGGGAATAAATATCGTATGCTCTTTCAGCCCTGCCGGTAGTCTCTATCACCATCGGAACGAGTATGCTCATCTGATCCTCCTTTATTCTGCTACTTCAACGACTTTGGCTTCCTTCATAAGGAATTCCACGGTCTTGCCTTCACGAATCTTCTCTTCCAGGTCTCCCACAAGGTCTTCTTTCTCGTAATGGGCTTTTATCTCCTGTTCGCTCTTGCCGGCCTGAGCGGATATGGTCTTATAAGCGTTCTGTATATCTTCCGCTGAAACTCCTATCTTCTCATCGGCTGATATCGAATCGAGTATGAAGAAGAGCCTTACCTGGCGCACAGCGTCTTCTTTGAACTTTTCCCTGAATTCGTTCTCTTTTTTATCGAGCTCTTCTTTCTTGAAACCTTTCTGCACAAGCCTCTCTTTAGAATCCTCTACCATATATTTCAGCTGCCTTTCAAGAAGGCTCTGCGGCACGGGGAATACATTATCATCCATCAGTTTCTTCAGCAGCTGATTCTCCATGTCGACTTCCGCGTTCATCTTCATCCTTTTTTCAAGCTCCTGCGATATTTCCACCTTCAACGCCGCAAGGTTCTCCTTACCAAGATCCTTGGCGAATTCATCATCCGCCTGCGGCAGCGCTTTGGATTTGATCTCCTTTACCAGGACGTGATATTTTGCGGCCTTGCCGGCAAGAGCTTTATCGGGGTACTTTTCGGGCAGGGTCGTATCGATATCTTTCTCTTCGGCCTTCTTCATGCCGATCATATTCTCGTGAAGCCCCGGCATAAGAGACTCTTTATCCAGGTATATCCATATGCTTTCGCGCTTTTTGTGGAGAGGTTTTCCGTCGACAAAACATTCAAGGTCCGATATCGCATAATCTCCGAATTGAACAGGCCTGTCCTCTACCGCTACATACTTGGCGTTCATCTCTCTGAGATTTTCGATAGCCTTGTTCACATCCTCATCGGTTATCTTTGCTGTCTTCTTCTCAACTTTGATCGCTTTATAATTTTTTACTTTGAATTTCGGGCGGGTATCTACCTTTGCATTAAAGAACAGCGGCTTGCCAGGTTCAAGCTTCACATCGTTTATCTCGGGGAACCCGACCGGGTTTATCCCGTGCTCTTCAAGCGCCATCCTGTAAGCCTCCGGGATCATGCGCTTCAGCACTTCTTCTTTAGCGTTCTCGGAGTAATGCTTTTCTATCAATTCGCGCGGCGCCTTGCCTACCCTGAATCCGGGTATGCTGGCGATCTTCGCGATCTCAGTATAGACTTCTGCATACAGCTTCTCTATCTCTTCTTTCGGCACTTCTATCTCAAAGAGCGCCTGGCACCCTTCGCTACTCTTTACTTTTGATTTCACTGAATTCTCCTGATTTGCTGTTATCTAACTCCGGCAAATCATCCCGAGGCTATGTCATCTAACTCAGGAGCCGAGGGACAATTAACCAATATTAACGTATAATTTCAAAGGCGATATTATAACACAGTTTATTTTCTATTACATCGTAAATTTCTCACCAAGGTACAATTCTCTCGCCTTAGGATTCGAAATAAGGTCTTCCACTGTTCCTGAAATAAGTATTTTTCCGTCCGCCATAATATAAGACCTGTCGGTGATCGTCAGTGTCTCTCTCACGTTGTGATCGGTCAAAAGTATGCCGAGCCCTTTATTCTTCAGCTCTTTTATGATCTCCTGGCATTCAGCGACCGCTATAGGGTCGATACCGCTGAAAGGTTCGTCCAGAAGCAAAAACATCGGGTTCGTGACAAGCGCCCTCGTTATCTCGACCCGCCTCTTCTCTCCGCCTGAGAGCGTATAGGCCTTTGCGTCCCTCAGATGCGATATCTTCAATTCATTAAGCAGTTCGTCGCATCTCCGCTCCCTCTCTCTGGGGCAAAAACCGAGCGTCTCGAGGACTGCCTTTATATTCTCTTCGACCGTAAGCTTCCTGAAGATCGAAGGGTCCTGGGACAGGTAACCTATGCCGCACCTCGCGCGCATATGCAGCGGCATCTTAGTTATGTCCTGACGGTCGAATATTATATCCCCTTCATCGGGCTGGATGACGCCGGTTATCATGTAAAAAGTCGTCGTCTTCCCTGCGCCGTTAGGGCCGAGCAGCCCAACGACCTCGCCCCTCTTGACATTGATATCTACGGAATCTACGACGCGCCGTCCGCCGTAAGCCTTGACCAGCCCTTTCGTCTCCAATAGATGCATAGATGCCGCGCTCCTAGTTACCGAACAGATTCACTTCGGTCGTGCCTTCCTGGGATATTACCAGCTTCGGCCTGCCCGTCAAAATTATCTTCTTCTCCGATTCCACGTATGTAGCCTTATCGCTGTATGTAATATTCTCTCCGCGGACTATCTTTACGTTCCCCTCAGCAACGATATCTTTGATTTTTTTGGTATTCGCCTCAAGATTTATCGTTATCTTGTCCGCGTCTATATCGGCGTCTTCACTCTTGACCTTGACGTTCTTGTTGAAATACGCCTGGTTCTTTTCGTAATTGAACTCTACCTCGCCGTCGCAGGTTATGCTGATCCTGCGCTTCTTCTGCTCACCGGCTATCTTCTTCTCTTTCGCCGGGGACCCCGGCACTCCGGCATAGCTCTCGGCGAACATCTCCGTATTGTCAATAGTTGCGTGAACATTCTTCTCAAGGGTGACATTATTCTTAGACTTATCGTAAACTCCGGTCTCGGCTGTAATGGTAGCCTCCGCCTCTTCTCCATACGCCTTAGCGACAATGTTGTCTAACTTGATCTGGTTCTCGGATATTGCCTCCGCGGACTCACCTTTGACCTCCCACGACTTTGTCCCTTTCTGCGTGAATCCCTCGAGGTCGAATGAAAGGACCTTCTGCTTTACTGAGCCATTGAACGAATCTTTTCCGTCTTTCGCTTCACTGACAGGAGCCTTGGGGGCGTCTTTTTTGGAACACCCCGGCACCAGAAAAGCTGAAAGCGCCAACAGGACCACTGCGCAATATCCCATCCGCCTCACAAAACTTCCCGCCATATTTAAGACCCCTTCTTATCTTGCGTCTTCCATCTCCGGTGCATCCATACCCACTGTTCAGGATAGCGCCTTATGTATGACTCTACCACCAGAGACCATTTTTGCGTATTTGAAACTATATCTTTTTCTTTATCGCCTGTATCATCAAGTTCGATCGGTTTTTCAACCATCAGGGTGTGCCGGCCGTTCTTCCTGACTATGAATACCGGTATAAGGGCCGCTCCGCTCACTTTCGCCAGCGCCGCCGGACCGGCCGGCGTGTAAGCGCTCATCCCGAAAAAGTCTACAAATACGCCCTCGACAGAATCGACATCCTGATCCGCAACTATACCGACTATCCTGTTCTCCTTGAGGACCTTCAATATCTTCCTGGGAGATTCGTCCCTGTATATGACATTGACATCCTGAACTTTTCTAAGATAGTTCAGGTATTCATCGTATTTATAAAAATATATCCTTCGCCCTACCGTAACGCCGGGATAACCCTTGATCCGCAGCGTCGCAGCCATAAGTTCCCAGTTGCCAAAATGGGCCGTTATTATAATAATTCCTTTGCCCTTTGCGAATGCCTCATCCAATATATGGCTATTCTCGAACTCTACCAATTTATCGATATTCTTGGCGTTCATCCTGGGCGCTCTTACGAACTCGAAAGCGTTCTTGCCCAGGTTCTCGAAAACATGCCTGGCGATAGACTTGAGCTCTTTTTCCGTCCGCTCTTTTCCGAGGGCGGTTCTCAGGTTCTCAAGTGCAATATCCCTGTATTTTTTTAGGATGATGTACGCTAAAAGCCCGATCTTTCCTGCAATAATAAGTCCTACTTTTGAAGGCAGAACATAGAAAAAGAATGCCGCGAATCTCGCGAGATAATATAGGTAGTACCTCCTGTATCTTACTTTCATTTTGTATGCCCGTTCATCACAGTTATTTACTATATAATACATGTAAATAATTGTCAAGGAGTTGTGATATACTGTCTTTATGAAAATTATACGTATTAATGAGCCAAATGACGCGAGGTTGGGAGTATACCGTTCTCTCAAAGGTAAGCATATGGAGAAGGATGGGATATTCATAGCTGAAGGGCCGCGGGTAGTTAAAGCGCTATCTAAGACCAATATTGAGGCCATTTCAAGCCTCGCAACGGAGTATTCCTATAAAAAATACAGGCCGTATCTCTTAAAACTCGTTAAGCGCGGTGCGCCGGTATATATATCCGATAACGATACGATCGAAGATGTGATAGGCTTCCGTTTTCATCAGGGGCTGATGGTGGCTGCGCGTTCACCCAAAAAACTTCCGTTCAGCATGATAGCCGGTGAGCAGCGATCGGCCCGCCTATTGGTAGCGCTCGACCGTGTTAATGACCCGCAAAATGTAGGCCTTGTCGTCCGCAATGCAGCGGCCTTCGGCGCTGACGCCCTGATAGTAGATCCGGGATCCTACGATCCATATTATCGTAAGGCGGTTCGCGTATCTGTCGGATCGATATTTAATCTTCCGGTCGCGTATGAGACTGAAATAGCGCCCTTCCTCAAACGGTTGAAGAAAGATTATGATACGCGTATCATAGTAACATCTCCGGGACACGGCGCAACGGATATCAAGAAGACAGACCTCTCCGGGAACGTCTGCTTCGTTTTCGGGAACGAGGATACCGGCGTATCGGACAAAGTCTTAAAACTAGCCGATAGGATAGTAAAAGTGCCTATATCGCGAAATGTAGATTCTCTTAATGTAGCCTGTACAAGCGCAATATGCCTCCATGAGGCAGCTGAGGCGCGATCATAGTAGGGACAAGGCATGCCTTGTCCCGATATAATAAGTTTCTTGCATATAACGCCAAAGATGGCTATAATAAGCGAATAAGAAAGGGGTGATAATAAAATGGCAATAAAGAAAAGTTCAAAATCGAGCAGCTCCTCAAAGACAAGCGCGGATATTAATGAGCAGATCAGAAAGAAAGCGTACGAACTTTGGGAGAAGAGAGGCCGCCCGAGCGGTAATTCAATGAAGGATTGGCTGGAAGCTGAAAGGATCATAAAGAAAAAATCGATTTAATTTCAAAAAATTATGGGGACGGTTCTGTTAATTACGATTATCAGGCCCGTCCCTTTTAATGTCCGGCTCTCTATGAAAAAACTTGCCAAAATACTTCTGGTTTTAATGATCGCTCTAACCTTAACATCGATCCCTGCACAGTTGAAGGCTGAAGAACCTTTCACATATCATGCCGTTAAGAAGGCCCTCCCCTCCATAGTCGATGTCAAAGCCATACGAAAAACCTCGACAACTATAGGCGCCGGTGTCATAGCAGACCCTTCAGGGATCATAATAGCGAACGTGCACACGGTCAGGGGCGCAGATTCGATCAATATCACGCTTCACAATAAAGATGAGATCAGCGCCCGTATAATCAAGCTGATACCGGAAAACGATATCGCCATATTAAAGATCGTACCAGCCGGACCCTTATCGCCCGTCAAATTCGCGGATCCCGTCATAGCTACGAGAGGGACCGATGTTTTCACTGTCGGACACTCCAGATTTTTGAACGGCGTGGTAATAAAGGGTAAAGTTATGGGATCTATAAGCAAGACCGATGCGAAGACAAAAAAGAGGTTGCCCGGTTATTTTATCAAGACCAGGTTTGACGCGAATGCGTATAAAGGCGACAGCGGCAGCCCCGTATTTGATAAAGACGGATCATTCATGGGTATCATATTCGCGAGATCTGAAGATAATTCCTATGACAGCCTGGTGATACCTGCGGATACTATTATGCGGGATTACCTCGAGGTAAAAAAGCCGATAAAAGCTAAAATTTAAATATTTACTCAAAATACTTCTTAGTAACTTCATCCCACTTACCCTGGGACTTCAATATAATATCACACAGTTCTCTTACCGCTCCGCGCCCTCCAGGCTTCTCGGTAACAAGATGAGCGCACTTCTTCACTTCACCGGCTGCATTGGGAACGGCCACAGCAAGACCTACTCTTTTTAATACGGGTATATCGATAAGGTCATCTCCGATAAAACAAATGTTCTCGGGTTTGACCTTGGTAGACGCTATGATCTTATTTAACGGGATCAGTTTATCGCTGAACCCCTGGTATACTTTCGCTACCCTCAGGTCCCTGCCGCGCATCTTTACGATGCGGGATCTCTTCGCTGTGATAATATAACTTTTGATCCCCGCCCTATTGAGGAGCGTTATGCCGAACCCGTCCTGGACATCGAAGAACTTCAACTCATCTCCATAAATGCTGTAGATGATGCGGCCGTCTGTCATCACACCATCGATATCGAGTATGAGCAGCTTAACAAGCTTCGCCCTGTCTGCATTTTCCTGGCTTATCATACGAGCCCTGCCTTCAACAGGTCCTGCACATCCAAAAGCCCTATCGGCTTCTTCTTTTCGTCAACAACGGGAAGCTCATCAAGTTTTTTCGAGCGCAATATCTCGAGGGCTTCAGCGGCCAGCTTATCTTTATTGATCACCGTAGGGTTCCTGGTCATGAGGTCCGACACTTTCCGGTTCACTATATCGCGCCCCGCCTCAAGATTCCTCCTAAGGTCGCCGTCAGTAAATATACCTGTCAACCTTCCCTTGGAATCTACGACGCTCGCGCTTCCTGCCCTCGCTTTTGTTATCGCCAGAAGAACTTCTTTGATTGGCGTATTTTCGCGTACAACAGGATTCTCATTGCCCTTCCTCATTATATCGCCCACTCTCAGGATAAGCCTCTTCCCGAGTATTCCGCCCGGATGGAAGAACGCAAAATCTTTTTCTTTAAAACCTTTTTTGTCGAGAAGCGCTACCGCAAGCGCATCCCCCATGGCAAGCATGACCGTGGTCGATGTCGTCGGAGCTAATCCCAGGGGGCAAGCCTCCCTCTTTACCGAAACGTCGATAATATGATCCGCGTTCTTGGCGAGCGTTGACCTTACATTACCGACGACCGCTATAAGGCGCGCGCCGATCTTCTTTATGATGGGCAGGAGCTTTATGATCTCTTCCGTCTCGCCGCTATTTGACAGCGCTAATATGACGTCCTCTTTCGTTACCCGGCCGAGATCGCCGTGAAGCGCCTCGGCTGGATGAAGATATAATGACGGAGTGCCCGTGGAAGAGAGTGTTGCAGATATCTTTTGGGCGATAAATCCGGGCTTTCCCATGCCGGTGACTATTACACGCCCTTTCGTATTATACATGGCCTTCAGAGCAGATTCAAAATCCGGGCCTATCCTGCTTATGAGGCTCGATATGGCATCGCGCTCCATCTTGAGCACTCTTTTAGCTATCGCCCTTGCCATCTCTTCACCGCTTTCTCTACGTCTTTGATCCCCGCAAGCATATAGGGGAGATCTTTCATCTTTACCATGTTAGGCCCGTCGCTCATGGCCTTATCGGGATTTTCGTGTACTTCCATAAATAGTCCGTCCGCTCCGCACGCGACAGCCGCCATCGAAAGAGCCGGTATATAAGTCCTGTCCCCTCCGGAACTTTCGCCCATACCGGCCGGTACCTGCACAGAATGCGTTGCGTCGTAAATTACGGGGTATCCGAACTCTTTCATGATCATTACAGACCTGAAGTCACTGACGAGACAGTTATAACCGAAGCTGACACCGCGTTCAGTAAGTATGATATTTTTATTGCCTGTGGATTCGATCTTTTTTATGACATTCTTCATGTCCCAAGGCGCGAGGAATTGGCCCTTCTTTATATTTACGGCCTTACCGGTCCTGGCGGCCTCCAGTATAAGATCGGTCTGCCTGGAAAGGAACGCGGGTATCTGTATAATATCGAGCACTTTTGCCGCTTCCCGTACATCTTCGCGGCAATGAACATCGGAGAGGATGGGAATCCTGAGCTCTTTCTTTATCTTCTTGAGTATCTTCAGCCCTTTTACCAATCCCGGGCCGCGGTAAGAATTGACGGATGTCCTGTTCGCCTTGTCGTAGCTCGCTTTGAATATCAGGGAAATACCTGCAGACCTTGCGATCTCTTTCAGCAGGCGGGCATGGCGGATCACGCTCGACTCGCTCTCGATCACACAGGGGCCGGCAATGAGAATAAGCGGGTTCGGCCCGCCGACTTTAACATTGCCTATAGACACTACTCTGGTTTTAGTAATAGTATTATTTCTCCCTCTCTCTTAAGAGCATCTCTTCCGCCCTCTTAAGGTCATCGGGCGTATCGACTCCAACGGTATCAAATTTGGTCTCTACCGTCTTTATCTTATATCCGTATTCGAGCGCTCTCAACTGCTCGAGCTTTTCGGCATTCTCGAGAGAAGATTTGGGAAGGTTCCTGAATGTAAATAGAAAATCCTTCGTAAATGCGTACAGGCCTATATGCTTGTAGTATGTCGGCCTCTTCTCTTTTTCTTTCTCGCCGGTCCGGTTATAGGGAATAGCATACCGTGAGAAATATATGGCATATCCGTTCTTGTCGACGACAACCTTAACGACGTTCGAATTTGTAAGCTCGTCATCATCCTCCACTTTCTTTATCATGGTAGCCATCTGCGCCTTCTTTTCATCCTTGAGGGCCATGACAAGACTGTCTATCATTATAGGCTTCACCAGCGGCTCATCGCCCTGGATGTTGACCGCTATATTGATATCCATCGGGTTCACTACTTCCGCCAGACGGTCGGTACCGCTCGGCTGGTCGGGAGAGGTATAGACAGCTTTGCCTCCAAACCCTTCTACTACCTTTATTATCCTTTCATCGTCACAGGCAACGACCAGGTCATCCAGAGCCTTTGCTTTCTTCGCGTTCTCCCACACGTGCTGTATTACGCTCTTCCCAAGAAGGTTTGCAAGGACCTTTCCTTCGAATCTAGTCGCTCCCCACCTTGCCGGTATAACTCCTATTGCCTTCACACGCACCTCTCTTTTATTTGCTGCTTTCTCTTTTCACTCTATCCGAAAGCTCCTCGGGAGTCACAACTGCGATCCCGACCTTCCCGACCACTATTCCTGCGGCACAATTTGATATATGGGCAGCCTGGACCGGGTCCGCGCCTGCGGCGAGAGACAGGGTATAACTCGCGATCACCGTATCGCCGGCGCCCGACACATCGAACACTTCCTGCGCTACTGTAGGTATGTGCGTCATCGGTTTACCGCGCTGGAATACTGCCATACCATTTTCACCCAGAGTTATCAGGCCGATCTTGCATTTTATCTTATCGAGAAGCTTTTCGCCCGCTGCCTTGAGCGTATCATCATCCTTTATCGCAAATCCTACCGCCTTAGCGGCTTCATGGTTATTGGGCGTTATGACCGTAATCCCCTTATAATAGTTGAAATGTTCTTCCTTGGGATCTACGGAAATGATCTTATCGTGTTTACGTAAAACAGGTACTAGATTTTTCAGCAGGCGGGGCGTG
>JBAYFK010000011.1:0-16651 GCA_041667225.1 Candidatus Omnitrophota bacterium | reverse complement strand
GTTCGGCTGATAACCGACAGCTGATGGCATGCGCCCGAGGAGCGTCGATACTTCAGAACCTGCCTGTATATACCTGTAAACGTTGTCGATGAACAAGAGCACGTCTTTCTTCTCTTCGTCCCGGAAGTATTCCGCCATCGTAAGGGCGGACAATCCGACCCTGAGCCTTGCGCCGGGCGGCTCGTTCATCTGGCCGAACACAAGCGCGCTATTATTGATTACTCCGGATTCCGTAAGCTCGAGATAAAGCTCATTACCTTCTCTGGTCCTTTCCCCTACTCCCGCGAATACAGATACGCCTCCGTGTTCGGTCGCGATCGTCCTGATGAGTTCCATGACTATGACGGTCTTGCCTACTCCAGCGCCTCCGAACAAGCCGACCTTGCTGCCTCTGGGTATCGGGGCCAGGAGGTCTATGACCTTCAATCCTGTTTCAAGAATGGATGATATGGGGAGCTGCTCTTCAAAGTTAGGTGATTTTTTATGTATCGAATTATGGAGTTCCGGATGCGGCACCGGCCCCTTTCCGTCTATTGGTTCTCCCAGCAGGTTGAATACCCTGCCCAGCGTCTGTTGTCCGATAGGTACATTTATCGGCGCTCCGGTATTCGTCGCCTTCATGCCCCGCACCAGTCCGTCAGTAGAGCCTAGAGATATGCAGCGTATGGTGTTATTCCCTATATTCTGCGCCACTTCGAGGGTGAGGTTAATATTCTTTTCGGGATATTTTATTGTTATCGCGTCCAGTATCTGAGGGACCTCGCTCTCCGCGAATTTTATATCGACGCTCGGCCCTATTACCTGTATTACAATACCTTCTGACATGTGATCATCCTTTCAACGCTTCTACCGACGATATTATTTCCATTATTTCCTGAGTTATATTTGCCTGCCTGACCTTGTTCCTTAATTGTGTAAGTGAGTGTAAAAGATCGCCGGCGTTATCCGTAGCCGCTTTCATAGCGACCGTTCTTGCGGAATGTTCACTCGTCAAAGAATCGAGCAGGACACACCTGATCTTTACCAGTAGATATCTCGGAACGAGTTCTTCGATTATCTTTGAAACGTTCGGTTCAAATATGTATTCCGCATTCGAGCCCGCGGCGCGTTCTATATTTAAAAATTTTACTACGACCGGCCGCACCCTGAGCACAGTCTCAAAATGCGTGTAAGCGATATGGACTTCATCGACCTCATTGTTCAGGAAAGAGTCGATGAGCGTATGGCCGATGTCATCGGCAACCGGTTCCACATATCTGCCGTTAAGCCCTAAATACGGATTAGAGGCTATGATGCCGAGCGACCTAAAATATTTATACCCTTTTTGGCCTACCGCGATCAGTCTTATCCTGTCGCGACCATATTTTTCTATGAAGTCTTCCGCGACACGTATGATATTGTTATTGTAAGCGCCGCAAAGCCCTCCGTCCGAAGTTACCAGGCACAGGGCTATTCTTTTTACCTCCGGCCTTGCCGTAAAGAAAGGCCCAACGAGCGATACCGGACCGGACGCAATATTATTCAGAAGAGACTCAAGTTTTAAAAGATACGGCTTTGCGGACATCAGGACCTTGGTAGTGCGGTGCAGTTTGGTCGCTGATATCATCTGCATCGCACCTGTGACCTTACGGGTATTTTCGATGCTGCGCAGCCTGCTCTTTATGCGTTTTAATGATTGAGCCATCTTTTATCTAAGCCTTAAATTCCTTTTTAAACTCAATAATAGCGGTGTCCAATTCCTTGATGAGAGCGTCGCTCATCTGTTTTTCAGACTCTATCTTATGTTCGATCTCAAAGTATTTCTTGTCCATGTAATTAAAAAATTCCTTCTCGAACTTCCTGATGCATGTTACCGGCAGGTCATCGAGGAACCCTTGAGCCCCGCAGTGTATTATCATAACCTGTTTCGAAACGGGGAGCGGCGTATATTGCGGCTGCTTAAGTATCTCTACCATTCTTTCGCCGCGTGTCAATTGAGCCTGAGTTGCCTTATCGAGATCGGTGCCGAACTGCGTGAATGCGACGAGTTCCCTGTATTGAGCCAGATCCAGGCGAAGTTTGCCCGCGACCTGTCTCATAGCTCTCACCTGAGCTTTTCCTCCTACCCTGGATACTGACAGTCCCACGTTCACAGCCGGCCTTACGCCTGCGTTGAAAAGATCGCTCTCCAAATATATCTGTCCGTCCGTGATCGATATGACGTTCGTCGGGATATAGCTTGTTATGTCTCCCGCCTGGGTTTCGACTATTGGTAGCGCCGTTATCGATCCACCCCCCAGCGAGTCGTGCAGTTTTGCCGCGCGTTCAAGCAAGCGCGAGTGCAGATAGAAAATATCTCCGGGGTATGCCTCTCTTCCGGGCGGGCGCCTCAATAGCAGAGATAACTGGCGGTAAGCTTGAGCGTGCTTTGAAAGGTCATCATATATGATGAGGACGTCCTTGCCTGCATACATGAACTCTTCGGCTATGGCGCACCCTGAGTACGGAGCAAGATATTGGAGCGATGCAGACGCACGTGACGAAGCGCTGACGATGGTAGTGTACTTCATGGCTCCGTATTTTTCTAATATATCGGCCACAGCGACGACGCTCGACATCTTCTGGCCGATCGCCACATATATGCAATGAACATCGGCGTTCTTCTGGTTAATTATAGTATCGATCGTTATAGCGGTCTTGCCCGTCTGTCTGTCGGCTATTATAAGCTCTCTTTGTCCGCGGCCTATAGGGGTCATTGCGTCGATAGCTTTGATGCCCGTTTGGAGCGGTTCTTTGACAGGCTGGCGCTCGACTACGTTCGGCGCTCTCGTTTCGAGGGGGCGTGACCTGGTAGTTACTACCGGGCCCTTGCCGTCAATGGGTTTGCCGAGCGCGTTGACGACGCGGCCTATTAAGGCATTGCCGACAGGCACTTGGGCTATCTTTCCCGTTCGCTTTACAATATCGCCTTCTCTTATCGTCTGGTCCGGATTGTCTGTGCCGAATATGACGGCTCCAATGCTGTCTTCTTCAAGATTGAGCACCATCCCCATGATCCCTCCGGGGAACTCGATGAGCTCACCGGCCATGACGTCATCAAGGCCGTATATCCTTGCTATGGTGTCGCCCACCTGTATGACCGTCCCTATCGATTCTACCCGAAGCCTCGACTGATATTTTTCCAATTCCTTCTTTATTATTGACGTTACTTCTTCAGGTCTTAAATTCATTATTAATTTACCCTCGCAGTCATGAGCTTTGCGCGAAGCTCGTCAAGACGCTTCCTTACGGATCCGTCTATTACAGTGTTCCCTATAGTTACTTGAACTCCGCCCAACAGGCTTCCGTCAAGATCTATATAAAGTTTAAATTTTTTGTGAAGCTTATTCTCTAATGTGGACTTGATCTTCGCTATCTCATCAAGGTCCAGGGGAAATGAAGTCTTAAGCTTCGCCTCCACCTCATCGCCGTGCGAATATTGCACTCGCACAAACTCGGCCATAGCATCGAGCGCGCCGATACGGCCTTTGCTTAAAAGAAGTTTCAGGAACTGCCTGAACTGTTCGGAAAAGTCGCTGCTGAGCAGTTCTTCTATGAACGAACACTTCTCGTTATAGGTGATGCCGGGTATAAGAAGAAAATGCACGAATTCCGGGTTGTCGCGGATGAGCCTTCTTATCTTACTGAAGTCTTCGAGCGCGGTTTCCCTGCCGGATGTTTCCTCCGCATACCCGAGGAACGCGTCAACGTATCTTTTTACAGCGATGTCGTTCTTCATTCGATCTTGTCTACCCTTTTCAGGAATTCTTCGACGAGTTTTCTATCTCCGTCACCCGTCAATTTTTCCTGTATGATCTTTTCCGTAGCGAGTATCGTCATGTCGATCATGGTGTCTTTCAATTCCGCCTTTGCCTTATCAAGCTCGTATTTTATGTTTTCATTAGCCTTTTCTATTATGCTTCCTGCGGCAAGTTCAGCCTTCTTCTTTACATCTTCGGTTATCTTTTTCCCCTCTGCGATAGCGTCCTGTATCCTTGCCCTCGCGGCCTGCTCTGAAAGCGCTATTCTTTTCTCATAGTCCTCTTTAAGGACCGCTATTTCCGCTTTTGTGTCCTCTATCGCTTTAAATTCGGAGACTATCTTGTCCCGCCTCGCGTCTAAAGAACCGAGCAGTTTTTTCCAGGCAAAAGTACGCAGTAAAACGAGAAGCAGCAGGAAGCTAACTATCTGCGCCACGACCTCGTTCGCGCTTAACATTTTAAGCAATTCCATAAAGACTTCCTAGGTTTATATGAGACTAGATCTTTCCTGCCAGGCCGAATACGAATACGAGCGCATAGATCGTCAACGCCTCTATGAACGCGCAGCCTGTCGCCATGTTGATAAGTATCTTTGTCGCCGCTTCAGGCTGTCTTGCTGTGGCATCCATCGCTGAGGATACGGCTTTTCCTAACCCTATCGCAGAACCGACTGCCGCCAGTGCCAACCCTATCGGAAGAGTGAGCGCGAGCGCAACTTTATAATCCATTTTAAACCCCCTTTTTATTTTGTTGTCTGGATCTTGTAATCCGTCGATATTTCGGCATGAGACTCCTCATGCACTATAACAAGAGCAAAATATATAGTTGTCAGAAGGCAGAATACGATGCTCTGCACCAGCGCCGCCACGATGGAAAGCAGCGTGTTGAAGAAGAGTATCGGTACCCCTTTCAGCCCGAATCCGGCGAGCACCGCCAGAAGTACGTCGTCTCCCCAAATATTGCTCCTAAGACGCAGCGACAGGCTTATGGGCCTTACAAGTTCGGCAACTAGATGTATAAAGAACATCATTATCGGTATTATCACTGAAAACGCGAGTATTCCCCTTGGGTTGCCCATAAGGTGGTCTATGAAACCTAAAAAGCCCAGTTCTTTCAGTGTAGTGTACTGTACGTATACAAAGACGCATAGGGCGAGCGCCAGGGTGATGGACCAGCTGGAAGTCGGCGATTTCATGAGAGGTATCAATCCCATCAAATTCATGCAAAGTATGTAGATGAACAAGGTCCCGATGAACGGTGTATATTTCCTCCCCTTTGGGCCGAGTATCCCGCATACAAAGTCATCCACGGCTTCCGCGTAAGCTTCGCACGCGTTCCATAACCTGCCGGGCTTAGCGCCGTTCTTCCTGCATGCCAGATACATGACGAGCGCGATCGATCCGGCGACTATAAGAGAAAATATTATATTTTCCCACGCGACCAGAGATTCCGCCAGGCGGTTCCCCTTGAACGCGTGTTCAATGAGCGTGATGATATTGGGAAGTTCGGGCGTGCTTACCGCTTCGGACATAATTTATATACTCCCATTACTACCGGTACCGTTACCAATCCGGCCAGGATGCTCAAGACCGGGAAATATCTTAAGTTCAATATCAAAAAACCTAGAAGGTAAAGAACCGGAAATTTTATCAATAACAAAGCAGAAAGCGTCTTCACCGAGCGCTGCAGTACGGATATCTTCAGGATACCGGATATTAACAAGAGATTTACCGCAGACCATCCGGCCCCAACAAGAAAACCAAGCGCCCAAACAGCTTTATCCGGCATCTACTTCTCTCCTTCGGACCGCAGCGCGATCCCAATTATGCGGATCGTCTCGCGTATGCTCCCAATAAAGCCTATCCCTATGCAGATAATATGCGTATATGACGGCAAGCTGAATTTTTTTTCGAGAAAGTCGCCCAGGACATAACCGCCCAGCGGCCCGGCCGCCAGAACTATAGGAATGAAAGATAAAAGTCCCGCGATCTTGATCCTGTTATAAATTTCTTTATTTGACAAATAACATCTCCCGGTATTTCGGAAGGTCCCAATGTTCGTCTGAGACTACCCTTTCAAGAGCGTCCGAGTGCTTTCGTATATGTTCCATGAGGGGTTTCAGTTCCTTAAAATATAAGTTTGCGCGGTCCTCGTGCCCTACCTTTTTTGCCTTCTCCAGGAGCCTGGCCAGTTCGCCGATATTCCTCCGGACGTAATATATCTTTGAGGCAACGTCCCCGAGATGCTCTTTCTGGTCTGCAATTATGGCCGCATCCAGTTTGAGGCTAAGGTTCTTCTTGAGGTTCGCGATATTTACGAGGTTGTCGGACAAGAGCTTTTCATATTCAGACCCTGCGGGTACGACGCTCGCGTTCACCATCTCATACAGCGTATTGGCCTCGATCTCAAGGACCGTATTGTATGTATGCGTCCATATATGGAAACGCGCGGTGATCTCTTCCTTGGAGAAGACTTTATATTTTTCGAATAGAGATATGTTCTTCGTCTTGATCAGCGCAACGAGCGCTTCCGCGGTCGAAGCAATGTTCGGCAGGCCTCTCTTCTTGGCCTCCTTTACCCAATCTTCGGAGTAGTTGTTGCCCTCAAAACGGATCGCCTTAGTCTCCTTTATGATCTGCGCGATGACTTGGAGAGCCGCGGTATTGAAGTCTTTTCCGCTAGCCGCTTTTTCGATCTTATCCGCTACATAATCGAGTGATTCGGCGATTATCGTATTAATTATCGTTATCGGCGTAGCTATGTTCTGCGATGAACCTACGGCGCGGAACTCGAACTTCGTCCCGGTGAAAGCGAACGGCGACGTGCGGTTCCTGTCGGTCGTATCTTTATTGAATTTAGGCAATCTTGCAAGGCCAAGGTCCACTATATCCCTCTTCGAGACCTTAGTCTTAGTGCCTTTTTCGATCGTGTCCAGGATGGTAGTCAGCTGCTCGCCTAAAAATACGCTTATTATTGCCGGCGGCGCTTCATTGGCGCCTAGCCTATGCTCATTTCCCGCCATAGCGACGCTTGCGCGTAAAAGGTCTGAGCGCAGGTATACCGCTCTTAATACGGCCGTCAGTACGGCAAGGAACTGGAGATTGCTTTCCGGCGTGTCTCCGGGATTGAGAAGATTATTCCCAAGATCATCCGCGAGCGACCAGTTGACGTGCTTGCCGCTGCCGTTGATGCCGGCAAACGGCTTCTCGTGCAGAAGGCACACCATGTTATGCCTGAGCGCCACTTTTTTGAGCAGTTCCATGAGGAGCTGGTTATGGTCGGCGGCTATATTCGATTCTTCGAAGACGGGAGCGAACTCGTACTGGTGCGGCGCCACCTCGTTATGCCTGGCCATGACAGGAATACCGAGCTTATATGCTTCCTCGGCTACTTCGAACATGAAATTCAGGACGCGCTCTTTGATCGTGCCGAAATACTGGTCTTCGAGCTGTTGTCCCTTAGGCGACGGCGCGCCGACAAGTGTGCGGCCTGTCAGCAGCAGGTCTTGGCGTAAATTGTAGTAATTTTTATCTATCAGAAAGTATTCCTGTTCCGGGCCGCACGTAGAAAATGCCTTCTTGACGTCCTTACGCCCGAATATACGCAACAGGTTGAGAGCGGCTTTGTTCAGCGCTTCATCAGAGCGTAAGAGCGGAAGTTTTTTGTCCAGGGCTTCCCCATTATATGAAACGAAGATCGTAGGGATGCATAAGGTCTTTCCAAGCTTTGATTCGATTATGAATGCCGGACTGGACGGGTCCCAGGCTGTATAGCCGCGGGCTTCGAACGTTGCGCGTATACCTCCTGACGGGAAGGAGCTCGCGTCAGGTTCCCCTTGTATCAATTTTGATCCGGAGAATTTCTCCATTACCTGACCCGGCGCGGTTATTGATATGAAACTGTCGTGCTTTTCCGCGGTCAGTCCGGTCATGGGCTGGAACCAATGGGTATAGTATGTAGCCCCCTTTGACATCGCCCATTCTTTCATGGCGTCCGCTATCTCGTTGGCTTGGTCCATGGTTATGGTTACGCCTTCGGACATCCATTGCTTGAATGCGTTGAGCGTATTCTCGGATATATGTTCGCTCATAGTCCGAAGACTGAAAGTATTCTCGCCGAAATATGACGAAACTTTCTTGGGCGATTGGTTCTTCTCTAAAGTTATACTCTTGATCTTGAATAGCGCTTTTTGCCTTACACCCATGACTTCCTCCTTTTAATACCTCTAGTTTTATAACGCAATATATTCTGTATATTTTACCCTAAAATTACGGAATTATAAACTATTTATATCTATTTGTGATAGGCATTCTTCTGTCTTTTCCGAACGCCTTAGGCGTGATCTTGATACCGGGAGGAGATTGGCGGCGCTTGTACTCGCTCTTGTCCACCATGTCAGAGACCTTAAGAACAGTTGCCCTGTCAAATCCTGAGGCCACTATCTCGTTGGCGTCCTCATCCTCTTCAATGTATGCTTTGAGTATGGGGTCGAGCGTTTCATATGAAGGAAGCGTATCACTATCCTTCTGGTCCATGCGAAGTTCCGCTGTCGGAGCCTTGGTAAATACTCTATCGGGTATGACGCGGGATATGGAGTTCCTGTATCGGCAGAGTTTATACACCAGCATCTTTGGAACGTCTTTGATCACGGCAAATCCCCCTGCCATGTCCCCATACAGGGTCGCATAGCCCGTGCTCATCTCCGACTTATTCCCGGTCGTAAGGACCATCCATCCGAATTTGTTGGAGAACGCCATGAGTATATTACCCCGGATGCGGGCTTGGAGATTTTCCTCGGTTATGTCTCTCGGCTTTCCCGTAAAATGGGGCTCAAGCGCAAGCAGATACATCTTCAATATGGATTGCACGCTCACTACCATAAAATTGATACCCAGATTCGAGGCGAGGCGTTCGGCATCGACCTTTGAATCGATCGATGAATACTGTGAGGGCATGAATATTCCGTTAACATTCTCTTTTCCTAGCGCATCGACCGCGAGCGCCGCGACCAGGGACGAATCTATGCCTCCGCTTAAACCTATCACCACTTTTTTAAAACCATTCTTTTTTACATAATCTTCCAGCCCCATGACGAGGGCCCTGTATGTTTTTGTTTCTACAGCTAACGGCTCAGGGCACTCTTTTATCTTTATGGCCGGCTTCTTTTTCCGTGGTAATTTATCCGCTACGAGGATGGCCTTCTTTGCTGCGAATTTTCTGGCTAGCGGTATCTCAAGATCGAACGTGAAAAGATCTTCTTTAAATGCGTCGAGACGGTGCATTATTTCGCCGTCTTTATCTATCACCATGCTCTGTCCGTCGAAGACGAGTTCATCCTGTCCGCCGGTGAGATTCGCGTAAACGATGTAGACGCCGTTCTGCTTCGCAAGAGGGCGCAATGTCTCTTCCCTCTCCCTGGTCTTGCCTACGTGATAAGGGGAGGCGTTTATATTGATGATGAACTGCGCGCCTGCAGCTGCCTGTGCCCGCGTAGGCCCGTTCCTGTGCCACATGTCTTCACAGATGCTGACCCCGAAGATATGCCCGCCAAGCTTAAATACGGGAGGTTCTTCGCCGTGAGTGAAATATCTCTTTTCATCGAAAACTCCGTAGTTCGGCAGAAGCATCTTATGATAGATGCCTTTTATCTCTTTTTTGTATATGACGGCTGCCGCATTGTAGATATGCTTACCTTTTCTATCCACAAAACCGGCTACTACCGTGATGTCGTTGACATGCCCGGCCAGTTTTTTGAGCGCTTTCAGGTTGTCTGTGACGAATTGCTCTTTATGCAGGAGGTCTTCGGGAGGGTATCCGGTTATGGCAAGCTCAGGGAACGCCACAATATCGCAGCCCATCGAAGCGGCCTTGCGTATGTGCTCGCTCATCTTCTTTAAGTTGCCATCAAGGTCGCCAACGGTCTGGTTGATCTGTGAAATTGCTATTCGTAACGAGCTTTTCATTAAGTTATTTTTTTCATCTTATCTATGAGTATTATAGCTTCCGCTATCTCTCTCATAGATTTTCTTAAATCCATGCTCTGTTTCTGGATGCGTTTAAATGCTTCTTCTTCGGTCAGGTTCTGTTCGCGCATGATGATGCCCTTGGCTCTCTCCGTCAATTTTCTCGTCTCGAGCTCATCCTGTATCACGCGCGTCTTGACCATCAGTTCCGCGTTCTCTATCGCTATGGCTGCCTGGTTGGCTACCGTTGTGAGTATATTGATCTCGTCATTTGTGAACTCATGAGGAAATGAAGTGTAGTTATTGAGCACACCTATAACGTGCCCCTTTACGCTTAAAGGCATCGAAAGGAGCGAGCATAGGGCTTCTTTTTCCGCTATCGCTTTAAATCTATACTCAGGCGATTTCGATATATCGTAAACGGATATGGGCTTATTTTCCTTTGCCGCTTTACCTGCTATGCCCTCGCCTATCTTGAGCGGCGGCTTCTTATTATAAACCTCGCTCATCGATTGTGTGGCCTTTAGCACCAGTTCATGCGTCTTTTCGTCAACGAGCATAAGAGAGCAGATCTTGGAGTTCATCGTTTCGGCGGTGACCGTGACTATGAGCCTAAGTATGTCTTCCAGGTAAAGATTGCTCGTTATGGTCCTGCTTACCCTGGATATGGCCTCTATCTGTTTAGTGAAAGAGACGGTTTTTTTGCTTTTTTTTGCTTTCATAATGCTATATTTCCGTTCTGGGTTTTATATTGGTTCCGAGGAACTTCTCATCGGTCTTGCCAGGAGTCTCCTGGACCCATCCATTATTTAACCCCATCTCATGGGCCGCGTCAACTATATTCGCATATTCATCGCTCGTAATGCCGCTTGAAAGCTCTTTATACTCTAAAGACTTGTAGGCAGGATAATACTGGCTCATTATGCTTAAATATGCAGACTTCGATATATCCTTACTGATGAATTTCAGGCTATCTTCGGTGCCTGAAATACCGCCTGGCAGCGCCAGCAGCCTGATTATCATCCCTCTCTTCGCTATTCCTGCTTCATCCATGACAAGATCCCCTACCTGCTCCTGCATTACCTTAATGCTGGACCTGTTAGTATCTGCATAGCCGGGTGCGTCGGAATACTTTTTTGCCATAGAGTTGTCGGAATATCTCATATCAGGCAGGTATATATCCACTATCCCTTCAAGCAATTTAATGGTTTCCGGAAGCTCATATCCGCTTGTGTTGTATACGATCGGTATCTTGAGCCCATCTTCAAGGGCTTTTTCAAGAGCAAGGAGTATCTGCGGGACGAAGTGGGTTGGAGTTACGAGGTTGATGTTGTGGCAGCCTGTCTTTTCGAGGTGCAGCATCATCCGGGAGAGTTTATCGGTCGAAGTCTCCTGACCGCTCCCAAGCTGGCTGAACGAATAGTTCTGGCAGTAGACACACCGCATGTTGCAATGAGTAAAAAATATAGTTCCTGAACCTCTCGATCCGGATATCGGCGGCTCTTCTCCCTGGTGGGAGGAGTAGCTATAGACAACGCATTTCTCTTTTGCCTTGCAGTAGCCCGCCTTCCCCTTTGTCCTGTCGACACCGCATTTCCGCGGACAGATCATGCAATGTGAAAGAGAGTCTTTAAGCGCGATGTTTGCAGCTTTTACGCGCGCCAATTTTTCGCTAAGCATAGTTCTTTCGGTGTGACAGCCCGCTATTGTTCGGACCGGTACGTTATATTTTTATCAATAAAATCGATGATGGCTTTTTCTTTTTCGGCCGTCAAATGGACGAAGCCTGCTCCCATCCCGGGCGATACATGCGACTGAAGCTGTTTATCGGCAAGCCATACGACATTGGCTTCAGCCTCCAGAGGGGCATGGGTGTCAGGGAATGTGAACTGAAGGTCGAGCATGGTGTTGAGCGGGAATATGTACGGGGTGTAGATATAAACGCCTACTGCGCTTAAATTGAGTATATTGCCGGTAAAGAACTTCGCATTGGCCTGCCCGGATATCTTGTATTGTATCGGCAGGTGCAGGTCGAGCCGTTTGAACTTTCTTCTGAGGTGGAGCTTCTGGGCGCTTTCGTCAAAAAAACTGGCTACGCACGCCTTCTCATCAGAGAATGTCTCGAATACGGAATCGAGTTTAACTATCCTGAAGAGCTCTCTTACGGAAAGCGTCACTCCGAGGAACTTCAGGGCCCCTTTGTGATTTACGGTATTCTTAAAAGCTATAGTCAGAACGGATAGGCCGTTGTAATCAACGAGGCCTACGCATTCCAGGTTCAAGATCATGTTCAGCTTGCCGGAATTCAATAGCCATCCGACAGTCTCTATTATATCGGAGGAATTGATATCGATATTCCCTTCGATATCGAGTATAGATATGCCGCTTATCTCTCTTATGCCGATGGGCATTTTATTGCCTGAAGAAAAAGGTGTTTATCCCTTTTCCCATTCTCTTGGTGTCCTTCTGCACTCCGTTTACTGTTTCACCGCAGCCCGCCAGTAAGACGGTTACACATAATAATAAGCATAATAATAATCCTTTGCTCATCTACCCTCCGATGACTGATCTCTGTGCGTATAGTAGAAAAAGCCATATTTCTTTTTATGAAAAAAGGAAATATGGCTTGATCTATTTATTATTTATTTTACTTCAGCTGGCATAGCCGGCTCATCTTTCGCCGCTTCGACAGGAATGTTCGCAGTATCTTTTACAGCATTATAAGTAGTCTCGCCAACCCCATTTACAGGTTCAGTAACGAGAGCTTTTGCTTTGTCAACATCTCCGGAAGTGACCTGTCCGACCGTTGTTACTTCTTTAGTAACGATCGTTGTGGTGCTTTTTGCTGTTTCTGCCACAACTGCGACTGACTGATCGGTCGCCTTTGCCGGATAGCTGAAAAGCTTCTGCCAGAAGCTTTTAACCTTTGTTCCGGTTGTCTCTTTTTCCACGGCAACTGACGATGACGCTATTATAAAGGACAAGGCCAGGATTACCGCTATAAGACCAAATATTCTCTTGTTCATTTTTATTCGCCCCCTTTCAATGTGGATTTAATATACAATAAAAAGATATTATTAGCAAGGAAAACTTTAGAAGTTACTTTATGTATATTTAACAAACAGGCCAACACACGGATAATACTAAGGCTGCTCCGCTCTTAAGGATATACCCAATATCCTTTCGGTCATGCCTATCAAGATATAAGCTATGTATGACATAAGCCAGCTCCGTTAAAATGTAAAGAACATTCACGCGCGTGAAATCATCTTGCAAGACAATTTAACGTATAGCTCTATTATGCCGGTAAGATAAAATTCAGATCTCTTAAGCTAGCTTTACGACCTTTGTAGCCTGATCCCCTTTAGGTCCTTTCACTATGTCGAACTGAACTTTCTCTCCTTCTTTCAACGTCTTATAGCCTTCGCCTTCAATAGCGGAATGATGGACGAATACATCCTTTCCGTCATCAGCTATGATGAATCCGAAGCCCTTTTTGTCGTTGAACCACTTTACTGTACCCTGAGCCATTTAATTTTTCACCTCCCTTCATAAATAAAAAAAACCATCCAAGGCCTTGTTATCAAGCCTTAAATGGTCTCATAGAATGATATGTGAAAAAAAATTTTGCACTCAATACCCGCTTAAAAGTAAATAATAGAAACACTCTATCATATTTTTCGCGTTTTGTCAACATCTTTTAACGTATTTTTTTCATAAATATCTTTTTGATGGGGTTTACATAGTCCAATATAACTTTGCCGGCAAGATGGTCGGTCTCGTGCTGTATAGCGCGAGCAAGAAGGTTCTCACAGGGCAATATTTTAATTTCGCCTTTATCGTCCATATAACTACAGGTTATTTTTTTAGCTCTTTTAACTTTAACGACTACGTCAGGACAGCTAAGACAGCCTTCTTCGCGCGTCTCGGAACCCGCCTTCTTCACTATGACGGGATTCACCATCTTTATGAGCCCATCCCCAATATCAATGACGATGAGCTGCTTATCGATCCCAACCTGGTTCGCGGCCAGGCCGACTCCGCCGTGCAGATACATGACCTTTGCCATTTCCGAGAGGATCTCGCGCACCGGATCTGTGATCTTGCTGACCGAAGCGGTCTTCTTTCGCAGGATAGGATCAGGCAGTTTTCTTAAGGTGAGATTGTGCATTATTTCTTGTTTATCTTCTTGTTTTCAGCGTCTACCAATACGCGTGTCATCTTTGAGCGCTTTGCCGCTTTGTCATCCATAAGACAGTTTGACAGTATTATCACCAGGTCGCCTACCTTGCCCAGGTGAGCTGCGGCTCCGTAAAGACCGATCGTCCCGGATCCGGCCTTTTCTTTAATAGCGTAAGTCTCGAAACGGGAGCCGTTATTGATATTCACTACCTGTACTATCTCCCCTTCATATATATTGCCCGCTTTCATTAAATTCTCGTCTATGCCGACGCTTCCTTCATAGTGGAGGTCGACCTTCGTTAGCGTGGCCCTGTGGATCTTTGATTTGCACATTATTCTAAGCATAAAAAACCGTTCTTTCCGGCTATCAACCGCCGATGTTGGTTAAGTTGTCCCCGTCAAAGTATAATCTCTTTGTCTTAGAGAGGTAGTCTACGTCTACAGGCACAACGCCGTACTGGGCATAGTATACCCACATCTCTCTGGATCCCTGCCATTTTTCTTTGTCGTCGACCATGCGCACTTCGTCAGGCTTACCCCAAAGAGATTCTACCTGCTGTTTAGACATGCCTACTTTAAGAGAGCTCTTACCCAAGGGTTGGCGTATCATATCATCTGGAGTGGGCGCCTCTATGCCGGCGCAGCCGGCAAGCGCTGCTATCGCGGCAACGGCAATAAAAGCCCGGGTGTACCGCGCGATCCCTGATACCGCATAAGTCCGCATTATTATTCTCCCTGAGGCAGGTTATAGATGAGGTCGCACAAAAATTTAAGGAAGGTATTTTTGTTGTCGTCTTCTATCTCTACGAACTCGACTCCGACATCGTATGGCGCGGCATCGTCCGTGGTCATCTTCCTTTTCCATACGACCTTGCCCTTACAATGTACGGGGTTAGAAACACCTACTATTTCGAGCTTTAATTCGATCGCGTCCGATGCTTTCAGGTCCTTGTCATGAGTTTCGAACCTTAATCCGTCGGCCGATATGTTCTTAGTTATCGTGGTATATATCTTATTGGTATCGGGAACCGTATATGTCATATTGACGGGTGTTAAAAGACGTATAAACTTTCTTCTCTCGATCAGCTTGTCCCTCATCCGTCCCATTTATAGATAACTCCTTTTTGTTAGGAATATAGCATACCCGGATATATACGTCAACAAAAAAGCAGGGTTATCAGTGACTTTCAATAACCCTGCTTTTTAATATTTAAGGCTTATTTTATTTAATCTGCGTATTCAGTTCATCGGGTTTTACGGGAACCTTATTATAATCCCCTAGAGGGAACGTTACGACATCAGCTACTCCGGAAACGGTTCTCGGGAACGCTTTCCCGATACCCTTTATGGTGCCGCCTGTCAATCCCCAGAATGGATTTTTTGAATCCCTGGTCACCTGGATAATGGACCTTGGTATATCAGTCCAGCCGAAAAGTATGTTTTTAACGCCTCTTTCAGCCTTCATGCCCGGCCCTTTTTCTTTAGCAGCCGTAGATGTAACAGCCGTCCCTGTTGACTTATTCCCCCAAGTTACATTTGTCGTGCTTGAGCTAGAGGTTTCAGCGGCGTATGATAAACATGCTATGGATAATA
The DNA here is from genome assembly GCA_041667225.1 of Candidatus Omnitrophota bacterium. GTDB lineage: Bacteria > Omnitrophota > Gorgyraeia > 2-01-FULL-45-10 > 2-01-FULL-45-10 > JBAYFK01. Next base: position 1,134 of record JBAYFK010000011.1, on the reverse strand, counting down.
CTATTAATGATGCCAAACCTGCTTTTAGTATGTTTTTCACTTCTTCACCCCCCTTTGCTTGGAAAGTATATCATAGCTTAAAAGTAAAGTCAAATCTATTTTATATTGCCGCAGGACGGGATTTGAACCAATTCCGTATAGCGTCCATTACGCCGCTGTCTATCTCATAATGGATCTTACAGGTGCCGTCGTTCACGAGCTTCCCAAGGAACCGTCCCAGGTAGCTGAAGTATGTAAGCGTATGGGCGGTATTGCCGGAGGACGCGATCGCACGGTCTATGATAGACGCTGAACCGCTTGCGGCAGTCCCCTCTTCCTTGCCCTCGATTATGAGCACCGGGATGTTTATCAGTTTTGCTTCAGCCACAGGATCCTCATCCAGCTCTTCGCGCATCTTATCCATAAAACAGCGTTTTCCAAGCAGCGATACCCACCTACGGTCGCCTGCCTTTATCAGATCAAATCTCTCCTTGCCCGACCTGATGGCCAAGTTAAGATACTCTTCATTCCAGTTCAATTTGTCGGATATGGCTTTCAGGCTTATGGGATCCGTAAGATCTTTGGTGACTACGGTTGAGACCGGCGCCATGAATACGGCGGATCTTATGTCTGCGCGGGTGTTTATGATCGTGGATGCGTAAAACGTGCCTTTTGAATGGGCGATTATAGTGAGGTCATCCGGAGCCACTTCTTTTTGGCTCTTAAGGAAGTCGAGAGCTGCGAGCGAATCTTTTACTTCGTCGCTGTCAGTGGACGCCGCGGAGTTGCCGGCGCTTGAACCGATGCCGCGCCTGTCGTATCTCAACACAACGAATCCGTCTTTTGAAAAGCTGTCCGCCATAGAAGTAAAGAGTCCCTGGTATTCGCGGTCTTCCGGGCCGTCCCCTCCCAGCAGGAGGATGCCCGGGAAAGCGCCTCCCTTGTTCGGGACGGTCAAAGTGCCTTCCAGCTGCACGTTATCGCTTTTAAAACTTACGGACTTTGATGTGTAGGCTTCGTTTGCGGGCGCATAATTCGGGGCGTTTAGCTTCACAGGTTTTAACACTCGCGTTATCTTGAGCTTCTTGTCGGGAAGCTCTATCATCAGGATGCTCCTGTCGGTCTTCCCCACCCAAAGCGTTACCTGAGGATAAT
>JBAYFK010000010.1:0-16996 GCA_041667225.1 Candidatus Omnitrophota bacterium | reverse complement strand
GCTCGAATCGAGATAATTGACCGATCCGTCGCCGTTGATGTCATAGCGGTAGAGGTTGCCTACAACATCTTTAATAGCGAACATGTCGGCATCCGTCACCTGGCCGTCCTTGGCGCCGTCCGGGCCTCCGGCCACATCATATTGGGCCGCGAATTCAGCGCTCGTATAGAGGAAGCCGTCCGGTATGGTGCTCAAGTTCCCTCTGGCAGCCAGATCGTATCCGACGCCCTTCTCATAGAATAGTTTTATCTCCTTGGCGCGCGTAATATCGCTCCTATCCATCTTGCCGTCAGCCGTAAAGTCAACGACCGTCGTGGATACCATCAGCGTGCTTTCTATATCATTAAGGTCCTCTCTATCAAATATGCCGTTGTCATTCATATCGCACTCAGCTAGTTCCGCGGGAACCGCAAGGAACTGGCCCGCATCGAGCCCTTCACGCGCCATGGCGCGTGCAGCCTCAAGCTGGAGAAGTTTTCTGTAATCGAGATAATCCATGGTCGCGGCAGTATGGCCTGTGACAAGGGCTTCTCTCAGGACGTCGTGGACGAGCGTCGTCTCGATCATCCGGAGATCCAGATCGCTTATAACACCGTCACCGTTGAGGTTCATCCTGTCAAATTCATCGCCTGGCGTAGAATAGCCGACCGCTATGGCGCTCACTATATCTTTTCTGAGGGTGAGACGCGCCTGATACTCTCTCCAGTCATACCGGTCGATCTTGAGGTCAGGCGTACCGTTCAGGCCGCTTATATCATTATTGAGATACATCTTGGCCAGGGCGCCTTCGATCATCTCCCAGTCTTTGTGGTCAAAATCGCCGTCGCCGTTCATATCAAGTTTCATATATTCGCGCGGCTGCATGACGTCTCCCTGCTCAATAGCTTTCAAGATCATATCCATGAGAGCTGCGTCATCCCTGTAAGTGACTATACCGTCGCCGGTAATATCGCGGTCTGCCATGCGGTTTATAGCGCTCTTTAATAGATACCAGTCATCCATATTGACAACGGCGTCGCTATTGATATCCACATCGACACCGTCCTTCATACCTATCACATGGGTCATGTAAGAGACCCCGTCAACCGTAACGGTCTCGCTGTCGGGATCGGTAACAGATATCGCTATCTCATACTTATCGCTAAAACCGTCGCCGTAGGAATCTGCGGAGAAGACGTCGGTCCCGAGACTTCTTTCAAGCGCATCGCTCACTCCGTCGCCGTCGGAATCGGCTGCAAGCTCGGTGACCGGCGCAGGAACTGAATAGGCGTCTTTCGGATTCGTGCCTTTAGCCTCTTCTTCGCCGTCAGAGAACCCGTCGTTGTCGGAATCGGGATCGCGCCAGTCTACTAGGCTGTCCTTATCGGTATTCAAAGACGCGCCTGCCTCTATCTCCTCGGAATCGAATATGCCGTCGCCGTCAGAATCGAGCGTCTCGCCGTCAAGAGAGAGCGCTTCAGGATGCGACGTGGATAGCTTCGGATCAAGCTGGTTAGAGACCTCTTCGCCGTCAGAGAATCCGTCGTTGTCGGAATCGGGATCGAATTCATCGGTGCCGAGCGCGATCTCTTCGTAGTCGCTCAGTCCGTCAGCGTCGGAATCAAAAGCTACCATCGCGGGTTTAGAATCCTTATCGGCCGCATCGGTCCCGAGAGCCGCCTCTTCTCCATCGGAGAAGCCGTCGGAATCGGAATCGGCCGCGAGGACGTTTGTACCGTTTATTACCTCTTCCGCGTCGCTTATGCCGTCCGCATCAATGTCGTCAGCCGTCCCTGCAGGGTGGCTCGTGCGCGTCAGGGCTCCGGAAATGGAATCAGGATCGATAACGCTGAACGTACCGTCTGCGTTCTTGAAGAGATAGCTTTCCTTATCCCCTATCTTGATCACTCCGTCCCACAACGTGCGGCTTACGGACGAATACTCTTCGACCAGTTTCACCGCCTGGGTATAAGAATTTACATGGACGTTATAGACCTTGCCTTCTATGCTTACCTTCTCGAGTAGAGGATTGCTCGTATAACGCCTGTTCGCGTATATATCGTCGATGAATGTGAACGACCCGTCGTCATTCTTCCTTATCTCATAGGCGCGGCCATCAAGCATTATGAGCTCGCCGCAAAGCGTCTGGCTCTCGTTATGGACCTGCTCCAGGCGAGTATGGCCGGTATCTATGTTGTACACTATCCTGTACTTGTATCCGCCGTCATAGCTGATCGTCCTGTCGATCATATCATCATTGGTCTGGCTCGCGCCGCCTATCATAAAGCGCCCTATATCGGGTTCGGTCGTCCCTACCGTGATATTGTCCCAGATCGGCCTGCCTTCTTCGTCTACACCCTTATAGAAGGCCTCTTTCCCTGTGGCGGGATTGCGCTGCGATGTGAGCGTCTGATAGCGCTCTACGAGCTTCATCTGCAGGGTCTTGAAGTCTATCTTAACGTCGTATATCTTCTTATCCGCAAGCTCCACGCTGTTTACGGTCTGTACACTGTCGCCGACCGTGGTCTGGCGGGTCTCGATCTCGCTGCGGAAAGGCTTATCGGAGCGGGCCGCTCCGGACATCTTGTAGAATAGATATGTGCCGTCAAGGTCTTTGACCACTTCGTATACATCCGTGCCCACCTGTATCTTCTGGTCCGCAAGCTTCTCGCTCTCGGCGTGCTGCTGAACGAGCGAAATACGGCCGGTGAACAGGTTACGGTTTATGTCGTAGGTCTTGCCGCCAAGCACTATCGTCTTATCGTTCGACTGGACAGCGTCCCTGAAGTTGACGGTCCTCTTATTATAGGTAAGGGACAGCTTAATGTTATCTACGCCCCAAGAGGCGCTCGTAGCGCCCACAGGAAGCTCTGACATGAAATCAAGAACGATGCTTGAGTCGGCATGTTTGAACGTCTTCTTTACATGGACCATGCTGTCCGCTTTGCCTAGGCCGCCCAGGTTAAGGCTCTCATCGGTAGACTCATACCACGGCAGGGTATAGCACTCTTCCCACACATTCTTGCCGTCCACATTGAGCATGCCCTTCTCGCCGTTCCATTCATCGAGGAAGTAGTAATCGAATTCTATTGTTATCTCGTCGTGGACCGGCATCGCTTCGATCTCTCTCTGGAGGCTGCGTACGGTCTTGCCGTCGAAAATCTTGTTGGTATCCTTCATCGCGATAGTGGCGCTCGAGCTCCACCCTTCGACAGCGCCTTCAAATCCCTCGTCCCACGCGCTCTTGACGCCCGTCTTGGAAGCAAGCCTGTTCGTCTTCTTCTCACCGGCGGATTCGAACGTATAGGTACCATCGCCGTTATTGATGATCTTATATACTGCGCCGTCAAGCTCGATGATCTGGTCCGTTACCTTGACGCTGGATTCATCCATAAGATGGAGGGTCATCCTGTCGGTCGTGTCGTCTATGATGACCAGGTACTTGGTATCCCCTATCGCAACTATGTTGCCGGACATCTTTACGCGGCCGATCTGGACGCCGTCGTCAATTATGATCTTCTCATTGGTATCAAGGTCGTTGAGGACATCGTACTGTTTACCGCCGACCTCTATAACCTCGTCCGCCACGTGTTCGCTCTCGATATAAGGCTCCCCATCCTCATGCCTCTGGATGAGTTTTATCCTGCCGTCAATATCATTCGTAATATCGTAGATGATGTCTTCGACCTCGACGAACATGAGCGCGTTATAAGATATGAATGTGTTCTCTCCGGCCTCATCAATAAAGTAATATCTCCCGTCCTGGCCCAGATAAGTATCATATAGCTCGTCACCGAGCTTAATGCGCTCATCGCTGATATGGGTCGACGCAAGAGAACCGAGTCTTGTCAACAGGAGGTCCGTTCCGGAAGCAACACCCAGGTCTATGAATTCACGTACATCGTTTATCGTCTGGATATCATCATCCGTAAGGTCCCTGCCTCCGGCGAACCTCGACCTCACCCTGAGGGCGTTCTCGAGCATAGTTATATCGAGCAGGTTAAATACGCCGTCGCGGTTGAGATCGGCCTTCAGCATCTGGCCGATAGACCTCTGTTTCAGGTTGGATTTGACGATATCGGTCGTCATCTGCATCTCGAGTATATCTTTATAATCGAATATACCGTCGCCGTTCAGGTCGCCTACCACTCTCATCTCCGTATATTTGAGCAGAGATGTCTCGTGGATCTGGCGGTCGGCCAATGTCACATAACCGTCTCTATCGATATCTGCCAGCTGCATCTTCAATGAAGAGATCGAGTATTTCTTGCGCAGGCCTTCGGAGGCGAGGATCTTGTCCATGCGGTCTTCTATGGTATCCCTGAGCCCGCCTGCCACGTTGAGCTGCGCAACGGTCCTCGGCATGGACATACCCAATATATCGGCCCAGCTGTCGACCATCTTGAAGCTCTTATTGAGGTCGGATAGGTCCTTATCGGTTACAGCGCCGCTCCTGTCTACATCCGCGCGGTCTACCACGTAAGGCTGCAGTACCTTACCCAGGCGTATATCGGCAAGGATATTGAGGAGCAGGTCGTAGTCGTCTTTATCGGTCCTCTTGAAGATCACGCCTTTATCGAAATCGTAATCCCCGAGCACGGGCAGTCCTATCGCCTCGTAATCGTAATCGCCCTCGGTCTCCAGGACCGCATATTCTTCGCCGGTCGTCCTGTTACGCAAGCTGTACGTAACGTTCAAACCGCTGCCGTACTTGATGAACTCATATTCGACATCGTCGAACTTCACATACTGTTTCTGGTCGATATCGTAAATATTCTTCGCTACCACTGAGAGATCCAGAGCATCCCTGACATCGATCTTATAGTCTTTATTTACGTCCGCTTTGGCCTTGAGGGCATATATGCTCCTCTCGTCATCTCCCGGATCCAGAGTGATACCGGCAGAAGCCATGAGATATATGATATTCTCGAGAGATATCACATCCATCTCATTCACAGCGCCGTCGCCGTTAACATCTTTATAATGGAGGCTTATCGTCTTGAAGGCCTGGACGTCTGCCATGGTCAATTCGCCGTCGTCGCTGAAGTCGCCGACCTGGAGCACTTTCCTGACTACACCAGGCTGCTCGAGACGGTTGCCTACGTCATCATTGAGGCGGTAGATGATGCCTCCGAGCTTGACAAGGTTATACTCGTTCGCCACACCGGAGAACCTGCTCCACAGAGGCGTATCGAGCTCGCTCTCGTATATTTCAGCAAAACCGTATATACCGGTCACGGCTTTCGACTGCCTGATGCCGTAGGTCTCGCCGGCTATTTCCAGGATCTGGTTCATGAAGCCGTCCGCCGCGAACGATTTTTCCGGATCGGTCTCGTACCTTGCAACCCTCTCGTTAAGTTCAACATTCCCGAACTCATCGAGCGTTATATCAAATATGATGCCGTCGATATTGATGATGGGCGCCACTGTAGTGCCCTGGCGTTCCAGCGAACTTGTGAATAACTTGGGTACGCCCAGATCGTATCTCTTGAACGTGAATGTGCCGTCGAATACCCCGTCCACGTAGTTCTTCTTTACCCAGTACTCCTGCTGCACATCGGCTACATAGCCGAGCGATATCATCTGGTCGTATTCTTCCACGCTCTCGTCATACGGCCTCTTTATGAATACGTTGCCTCTCGTATCGCCTTCGAGCGTGAACTTGATGCCGTCTACATATATATACTCGAATGTAGTGTCGTAATAGGAACCGGTCTCAAGCTGCTCGTGCTCGCGGTCGCTCCAATATATGAATGAGTGGTTCCTCTCTCCTGTTGAAGAGGAGAGCTCGAATGCCGCGGAGACGAGATCGTCCGTCTTGTATCCGCTTGCCAGATCTATGTTATTTTCCGCTGCCTTGAGAAGCGTATCGAGGCTTGTGACGCCTTTTTCGAGGAGGTTGATCTTCTCAAGATACGTCCTTAACTCGCCGTCGCTGGCGCCCGCAAGGATCGCGCGCGCGTTTGCAACTGAAGCGAAACTGCGGACAAGGGCGTCGACGTCGCTTGCCGTATATCCGCCCGCTGTCGTATTGTTCTCTATATCGCTCATAAGGGCATCAAGACTCGTTATCGCCTTGGCCGACAGGTTGAGATTGGTAAGGTATGTCTTGAGATTACCCGTCGCGTTGGCTTTGAGAGTAGCGAGCATGTCTCCGGTCGCCGCAAGCCTGTTCACCAGTATGGCTATATCGTTCGCGGTGTAGCCGTTGGCCGGCACAGCGCCTTCTTCTATATTCCTGATCAAGCCGTCCATATCGCCGATACCCGGCGAATTACTCGTGAACGCTTCTTCCACATAAGGAATTTTTACATAGACGTTATCGAAATAAGCGGCCCCTTCAAGGTCGTATGTGCCAAGCCCGAAATATGTATGCGAAGCGTCATCGTAAGTGGTGTCTTCTACCGGCGCAAATACAGGTGTAGCCGACCCGTTAAGATAGACGCTGATGAGCGGACCTTCAAGCACGACTTTCAAATTGTAAGTAGCGTTCTCGTTAAAGCTCGCGATATCGGCGGTGGCCAATTCCGTATAAGTAGTATCTGTAAAGCTATAAAGTTTTACACGGCCATAATAGCGGTCGATCGCGGCGGCGTAACCGCTGGACCCATCGCTCGCCATCCTGAAATAGAGGTATCCGTAATGATATCTATTATATCTGTAACCGGTCATGGTTATGTCTGCGGATACGATGGCATCTCTCGCCTGCAAGCCGTTAAGCTTCGACTTATAGTAGGCGCCGTTGTAAAGGGTCGCCTGGCTGTACGCATAAGTGCCTGAAGTTGTTATCGTGGACGCCCATGCGCCCGATAGAGGCGTGAAATTAGCCGGATAAGGAGAGGCTGTGAACGAATCGTTCGTAGTAATTGTCGCGGGTCCGTTCACGATCCTGATATCATCCACATAACCGTTGCCGGCATTGTAATCGTACCAATTATACGCGCACCAATAAATGGTATGGGTACCTTCCGAGATAACGTAGCTCCTCTGTGTCCAGGTAGTGCTTTCCGTTCTGTCAACGTAATAATAATCGGGTGAATAATTATCAACTGCCATTTCGACTCTGCAATTGGTGTCAGCCTTTGCCCAATATGTCACTGTTGCATTCTGGCCTGCGGCCACGACGATAGTTTTGCTAAGGTATGGATATATGCCTTGATTGAGATCGCTTGAGAGGTATATAGACCTGGATCCGGTATGGAATTCTGTATCGACAGGCATAACGTACGATGCATTGTCCGTCGCCATACCTTCGAGAGTACCGTCATCAAAGCTGTACAGATCTCCTGTATTGGACTGTGTGATATCTACCTGATCTACCCATACCCTGTCATCCTCAACTCCGGATGTATTGGTATATACCCATCTCAACTTGGTCGCGCTCGATGAAAGAGCGATCGAAGATGTCTGAGTGAAGGAGCTGCTGACGGTCGAATAAGTAGCGAGTGTCGTGTAAGTGGCTCCTGTGGAAGTCCACTGCAATCTTAGTGTAGCTGTGGAATCCTGTATCTTATACCAGAAGCGAACAGAGGAAGGAGCCGTAACATTGCGCTGCATATACGAGCTCGCTCCGGTAGCTGTAGGTCCTGCCTGAGCAGCAAATCCGCCCGTGTCCTTCACTTCCGTATTCTGGCGGATCCATGCGGATGTTGAGTACGCGCCGGTCATAGTAGTGTATATAGCCTGCAGAGGCATCTCTGTTCCGTCCGGATAGCCGAAGTCTTCGGACTGTTCGGCGATAAGGCTGATATCGTCTACCCAAGCATTCTTGTCGGCGACTCCGGTTGAGCCCATACGGCTGTAAGCCCAGCGTATGGTATAGTTACCGCTCGTCGTAAAGTCATAGGTCACAGGTATCCAACTCGCGCTGCCCGCAGTAAGAGCGATGCCTGTGCTATTATAGTCGCCGCCGTCTTTGCTTACCAGGAGTGTCAATACGTCGGTCTCTTCGAGATTTGTCTTTCTCCAGTTGAATGTCAATCTTGCGGGACCTGCAAGAGCGATCTCCTGTTTATCGAACCATGAGGTGCCGTTGACCGCCGTAGAACCGGCTTGTGCAGCAAAACCGCCCGCATCACGCGCGGTGGTGTTCTGGTTCTTCCACTGCGCCGCTGTAGATGTCGCAAATCCATCCGGCAGATCAAGAGCTGCTGTTACCGGCAGATTATCCAGATATGTCTTGAGAGCGCCGCTTGATACTCCTTTTAATACCTTAAAGGCGGCGGTAGAGGCTGCGAGAACCGCTATCAGCGCCGTAACGTTGTCTATATTGTATCCGTTTATCGGCTTTGCTCCATTCTCAATAGTGGTCAAAAGGTGGCTGGCCGTGGTGTAGTCTGCGGCATTAAGGCTGTCGAGATAAGTCTTGAGATTGCCTTCCGCATTAACCTGTAATGCGCCGAGAACCGTCCTTACCGTAGCTGATACGCCTAAACTGTACTTAACTATCAATGTATCAAAATCATGTACGGCTGTAGTATACGTAGCGGAGGCAATATGGTCGCGCAGGTTGACCATGAGCGCATCCACCGACCAGATGCCTTCTGCCGGCAGATCCAGGCTTGTCAGATACGTCTTGAAGTTACCCGCCGTTGCAAGCGCTATAATGTCGTTAGCGGCTTCTTTGGCGGTCGCGTTATCGGCAAGGCCTGTACCCAGCACCAGGACGTTCACGTCATGGAGATCATAGCCGTTGGCGCCGGTAGCGTTGATGCGCAGATCCTGCAGCAGCGCCTCAACATTGGTAATGCCCTTTTCTTCGGTGCTAAGCGCCGTAAGATATGTCTTGAGAGCGCCTGAAGCGTTAGCCCTTAAGGTCGCCAATACATCGTTCACCGCGCTCGAGCTTGATGTGGCGATGCCGAGTACGAGCATGTTCACATCGTGTACCGTGAAGGCGTTCTCCGTGGTAGCATTAGTCTTAAGATCCTGTATAAGTCCGTCTATAGTGGTGATGCTCTTATCGCTTATACTGAGGTTATCGAGATACGTCTTAAGGGCGCCGAACGCCTTCTCTTTAAATACCATATAGCCTGTCGCAAGATTAGATACATCGCTTATGCCTATATCGGTAAGCAGCTTCACGACATCGTATAGAGTATAATTATGCGCAGGCCCATTATCGATAAGGTGCACGGCAAGACCGTAAAGTGTAGTGATCGATTCCGCCTGCACATTAAGAGCGGTCAGATACGTCTTGAGGTTGCCGGTAGCCCTGTCGGTCAGGGTCGTCTTATAGTCAGCAAGTTCCGGCTTGACCGTCGAATCTATCACATAAACAAGTTTGCCCTTCTTCGCTATCCTCTCGTGGGTGATAGGATTGATCCTGTATAATTCCATGGCAACGCCATCGGTAAGTTCTTTGGACTTCTGTTCGGCCGTATTCTTCAGGACGGGTTTGCCGAACTGGTCGAGCACTACCTCGAGTTCCCTGCCTCCGGCGAATGTCACCGCGGTATAGATGGCGTCTGCGCCGAATTCGCAAGAAGCTCCGTCGACATTTGCCCTGTATCTGTTATTTGGGAGCACTGTAACGTCAGCCGTTTTTGCCTCGCCATATTGAGTGGTCCAGGTAACCTTGTATTCGCCGTTCTCCGATATAAAGGTGCAGTTAGCGGTATCGAGCGTTACCTTCCTCTCAACGGGGTATTCTTTGCCGTCATAAGTGATCCAGTATTTCCCGTATTTAAATAGATATCCATAAACCTCGTCGTCCAGTATCAATACCCTCTCGGCCTTTATATCAACAACCGGCGTAAGCTTCCAAGCCGCCGGATCGAATTTGTATCTGAGGCCGTCGATAGCTATCGTAAGGTCTGCGTCGGTGAATATCGTGCCGGTGCCGTCCGAGAAGGCGTATCTGCTGTCGGCGTCCATAGCGACCGCGAATATATGGCTGTCTACGCTGATAGCCCTGCTGGCGGTGCCCATATAGGTTGACTGCAGCTTGAACGCGGTGACTATGCCATTCTCTTCGGTAACACCGTAAATACCGTCATTGACGCCTTCGACGTACTGGTCTTCCAGGAATACCGTCCACACCGTACTTGCCGCGTCTTTCTCACACTCAAAATAGACCTTGCTGGCAGGATCGGCGCCGGGTTCAAGACCTTTATCGAAGAATATACTCTTGGGCGTAACCCTGATACCGTATACCTTGTCGTTCATCATGAGAGCGCTGAAATACGGCGTCTGGGATGAAGCAAGCGCTGCGTCCGGATTGGTACGGTCGATCGCGAAGAAGGCGTCCAGATCTTCCTGCGTGATGGCGCCGTTAAAGTTGGAATCGATAAGCTCGCTGTATCCGCTCTTACCGATATATATCTTCATTATCTCGAGTCCGACTTCCTGCCCTTTCACATCGGGACCGGCTTTGAACCTGTCGCCGTCGCCGTTAGGATCTGTTACGTAGAGGCGCACCGTGTTGGAGCCTTCTTCCAGGTAGACCTTGCCATAACTGATGTCGTAGTCGATCGCCTCGCGTATCTTATTATTTATGTCTATGTTCTGGAGGTTGTTGACCTTCCCGTTCACGTAGATATCAAGCTCTATTGTGGTGTCGTCATTGCCTCTGGCAAATGTGCTCTGGTACGGGTTCTTAGCCATCAAACCGAGGTCATAAACACCCGCCATGCCGGGGTCTATATCAACCTTGAACTCTACGAACTTTCCTTTGAGCGATTCCGGTTCCGCTATTGTACGCAGGGTACCTTCTTCGGTCGCTATCCAGTTAGCCGCATATTCCGTCTCCCAGTCATCTGCGCTGGCGGCGGTCGGGGCAAGTATCGTGCTTAAGGTATCATGAGAATAACGTTCCGTACCGATCGCTTCATAGTAGCGCATCATATCGCTCGAAGCAAAATTACCCTCGTTATTAATGACGAACCTTTCGTAATAATCGACATCTGCGCTCGTAATGGTGCCGCTCATGTCCATATCGCCTACAGCGAGAAGTGCGCTCATATCGCCGCCTCGATCATATTCACCTTTCAGCATCGCAAGATATGATGAGTCTTTGTCGGCAAAGAGGTTGTCGCTGTTCAGGTCATAATAGCCCGAGGCAGATACGATATTATTGCCCGAATACGTGAAGACCATTGAGCGCATACTCATATCTTCGATCGTATTGGAGACCGTTACCTGGCTGGCGTTCGACGCAAGATCGAACGTCACGGTACCGGCGCGCGCCGATACTTCCGCAAAACTGTCATCGATCGCAGGGGTGTTGTTTTCGAGCAAATATTCGCCTGTCTCAATAGTCTGGGCATTACGTTCGAACGCCACCTTGTCGTCCCCGCCGAACTCTATTTCGTTCAGCCTGAAGTAGCGCGATGTATTGCCCTTGACCTTGAGCATGATAGCCGTCGTCTCTATAGGCGCGAACGAGAACGAGTACAGGTCTTGGTTGGATTTGCGGACAACGATGTTCCCGTTAGACACATTAGCGTCTGATACGCTATTCTGGAACGCGAGGTCGCTGATAGGCTTCCAGACCGTCTCTTTTACGTTCTTTATGGTTAGGTCGTCGAGATAACAAGTATTCTGCGAATTCTCGGTTATCCACTCGATCACATGCTTTCCCTTAGTGAGGTTAGCGCTGACTTTAGTCCAATCGGAATAGCCGGAGAGCGACGATATGACCTGCCCGTCGACTTTGAATATGAAGCTCGACCCTCTCCAATAGAAGTCTATGGAGGAGTTATCATCGGCATCTATCTCGCGCCTCAGGTATGTCTCTTTATTGCCGTCTACCTTAAGGGCGTTCGAACCGTTGCGGCCGCCGTCAGATATGTAGAAACGGTACAAGCTGTCATAATAGTAGTTGCCGCCGCTCTCGAACCCTACCGGGAACTCGCCGCTTTCAAAATTTTCCGTAATATTGGTCTTCTCGGGATCGGACGCATACAGGAGTTCGAACTGCTGGATGTTATAGGGATCATACTGGTAATCCACCCCGATCCCCTGGGTAAGATCTATGGTATTAACGCTCTTCTTGATGCCGAAATCGAATATAGCCGAAGCGGCCGTCTCGTCAGTACCCATCATCTTCGGCGTCCAGCCGTTATCGGAGCTTGTCTTCAGGCCATCGACAGCTTTCTCTATGCCGTAATTGCGCTCGCCGTAGTAATTGTAGGCGTGGCTGTGTGAAGCCCTCGGAGATGCGACAGTCACACGCCCGGAGGCGGTGATATACTCGTTGACGGTGCCGTCTTCGCTGACAAAGTTCTCATCGTCATACACCTGGCCGCTGGCGTCAACGAACGAATCTATGAGGCCGGTCCCTTTATAGACAAATTGTTCGCGTATGCCTCCGAACGAATTGAATGTAGTGGTGGTGTAAGCGCCTCCCGTACCGCTATATTCGTAACTCTGCCGCCTTAAGGCCGGTATATCCTTTACCAGGCTGCCCGAGAACGAATAGTACAGCGCCATATCGCTCTCTTTACCCGTAGGAGCATAGGAAGCCAGCGTCGGAACATTGGCGGCCGAGACGGATGTCTTAAATATCGAAAGTTCATCGATACCGCCTTCAAAGTATCCGTCCTGCCAATTGCTCTTTCCTATATAGGACTTAGAGCGCTCTACATTGCGCGGGACTGCGGTCGTGCCGCGGGCCTTCTCGACACCATCTACATATATGACTGCGTTGCCGTTCTTATCTACAGTCGCGACTACGTGCATCCACTGGCCGGCTACAAGACAATTATTCGCGACTATTGCGCCGCCCGAAGAGCTGCCGTTATAGACCTCAAACACTAGGTTGCCGGAATAGCCCTGGTTATACAGCATGATATTATCGCTTGCGGCGCCGTTACCGAAATCGATGATCCTCGAATAGTAGTTGAACTGGTTGTAAGATACCCATGCGGATACCGTAAATCCTTCGGAGAAGTCTTCGTTTATAGGCTCATCTATCTCGGTATAAGCTCCGTCTCCATTCAAGTAGAGGTAGTTACGCCCTGCGTCGCTCCTTGTGACCGCTCCCGATCTTAAGGTCGCGTCATATATAGTAGTAGTAAGGTCCGTGGTCTTGGTCTCAAGCACTCTTTCCTGAGAATCGTAAACCTTCTCTTCTGCCAGGGATCCCGCCACATACTCACGCACTCTCTTTGATACGTTCACCGGCAGTCCCGTAGTCTCATATGTAAAGGTGTGGAGCCTGCCTTCATCATCCGTATACTCAAGCAGATTACCTGATGCATCGAATTTACGATCGATCGGCGTCATCGTCTTCATGATAGATGGGGCGCCCTGGTTGACCTTGAAGTTATCCATCGAGAGGCTCAGGTCGTATATATAAGGATGACGGTTATAAGCATCATAGTCTCTCGTATCGATGTTCTTGGCGTTTAGCTTCACTATGATGTCGTCGTTGCTAAAATCTACCTCTGTCTTGCCGCGGTTGTAATCATAATCGGTAATGTTCTCCCATCTGCCGGTAGAAGAATCCCAGCAATAGAGGGAGATGCGGCCATTCGTCCTCTTGATCCTTACCTGGCTGGACTGGCCTATATTAGAATTCCTTCCTTTATACTTAGTGCTCGTTCCATTGTCGACATAGCTCTTATATGACCATCCGCCGTAATAATCTCCTCCGGTAGCCACCCCTATCCTTGCGGTCTTAGTGTTAGCAGCGTTCGCTATCTCAAGGAATCCGCCCAGTTCTTTCTGGGACTGGCTGTTATAATCATAAGGCGGCGTCTTCGTCGCGGCGAGGTCTGACAGGTCGAGCTGGATATCGAAATCTCCCTTAAGGACCCATCCGTCCACTCCGCCGGTAGTCGTTGAATAGACGCCTGAGCTCAATACGACCGATTCGCCTTCGTTGTGAACGAGGTCGAGAGAACCTGTGTAATCTTTGGTTCCGTAATAGTCGTAACTCGTCATGTCAATGCGATCTATTGTATAGGAGGGCGCAGTACCGCTGAAATGCACTTTCGCCTCATAGCGGTAATTCCCATAAGAATAAGTTATGTTAGCGGTAACTGTCTTGCCATCGCCGCTGCCGTCGAAAGTAAGGCCGGACGGGTATTGAGCTGAGAAGGTCCCATAAGGCCCGTTCGCGCTAGCGCCATATATCTTGCCGGTAGCAGGATCAAAATCTACGGCAAGATCGATCAGCCCTTGATATCCTTGTGTGACCTGCTTCGTCTTGATATCATTGATATTCGTCCTGGCGCGGGTCGTGCTCTGTGCCGCGACAAATGTGTCAAGAAGGTACTTGGTCGTGTAATCACCGGTGGGATTATACGCGTCATAATATTTGATCGACTGGATCGCCGGCTTATCGAGAGCGATATTGTCAAAGGTGATCTCCGCGACCAATGAACCAAGCGTATTATTCTGCATTTCCCAATAATTCTTATAAACAGACAGGACGTTCCCGACCACTTTTGAATTGACGCTTGAGCCGTAGTATCCGGAGAGTTCCGTCTCCCTCTTATTCGTACCGTCCGTCCACACGATGCTTCTCACATTGCCATAAGCCGCGCAATATGAAGTATTGCTTCTTTCCGGAGGCTCGAGGTCAAAGAGTATGTTGATCGAATCACCGGTAGTTGTGCTGTACATCGATACCAGGCGGTTATCAACTATATTGCGTACCAGGTTGAGCGAGCCATCGTTGAAGTTATAAGTGCCGTCACCGCTCTTTATCCAGCGGCTGGTCTCGAGCGTGCTTTCTGAGAAGTCATCATCAGTACCGATATCGGCCAGGCCGGATTCGGTCTGTATCATAGTGCCGCCGGTCCCTGTAGAATACGTGTAGGTTAGGTTCGCTTTAGGAGACTGCTTCTTTACAAGCTTACCGGACGGATCATAGATCCTTGTCTCGTCCATGGCGAAAGAATAAACTTTTACTGAACCGGCTGGCTCTCCGGCAGGATTATAAGTATATTCTGTGACCACGCCGTCCTCATCGGTGAACTTTAGCAGCTTCTGGGTAGACTGATCGTAATCATATACGGCGCCTGTGGCTGTGAATTTCTTCAGTATGCTTGTCCCTGCATTATTATATATCCTGATAGCGCCGTCATCCGGAGATACTATGATCTTGCCGGAAGCCAATCCCGCAGGAAGTTCCCTGGCGCTCAAAACGTACTTGGTAAGCGCACTTACCGTAGCCATAAGATCTGTATCTTCCGAGTTGACCAGGCCGTCCTTATTAAGGTCTGTCTTATCTGCTATCTCCGTATTCCCCGGCTGATGCAGGTTATAGCGCATCAAGGCATCCTGTACGGATTCAAGCGTCACTTCTTTTCCGCTCGTCTTCGCTTCATATAAATGCTGGGCAACATCCGCTACAAGGTCAGTGGTCGAATCGAGAGCACCGTCATTATTGAGGTCTCCCATGAGCATTTCGTACAATGCTACCGACCCATCATCGCCTTCCCTTATCTTAAAGAGCCTTGTCTTACCGTTATGGGTTATTCCGACCTGGTCGAGCTTATCGGCCTTGGCTAAGAACACCTCTTCCCCTCCGACCTTCGGAGTAAGGTTATAGAACTTATATTGCAGCCCGTTCTCTTTTGTCACGTAATAGAGTATCTTGCCTTCCGTCCCGTAATCGACCCAGACAGCCTTGAAGACCTTGGAGTTACCGAGCATCTCGCGAAGGGCTATGAGGTCATTATCGTCTATTACGAGGTCCCTATTCAGGTCACTGCCGGTCGAATATCTGGTATCATCCATGAAGAGCTCTTTTATCTGGACTGCGGTATTTTCGGCGCCTGTCACCCACTTGATCCTCATCTCATAGCTGCCCTCATCTGCGCTATCCTGTGTTACATTGATATAATAATCTTTGTAGTTGTCGCCTAGAGCAGATATTAAGATCTGGGTATTCTGTTTCACCCATTCGCCGGTGCCGTTTTTCCTTAAATAAACATCGAACCCGAGGCCTTTACCTGTCGCAGAGCCATAGCCTTCGAGTAGACGCGCGCTGAACCCTACCTTCAGATGCCCTGAAGAATTGGTAGTCACAAATGGCTTGGAAGTAATGTAGTTCGTATTATCCGTAGCCACTTTGTTGGTGTTGCGATATGTCGTATAGAGCGAATCGTTATATTTGTAATACCCGGCCATTTCCGTTGTATCCACCGCGAGCGTGCGTTCTATGGAAACGGCTGAGATGACGGTGCCGGTGTTGTCAACGAGCATGTCTTCGTCCTCATAATTCGGAACACCGTCCATGTTAAGATCGGCTGCATGGACTTCGATGAGCCTGACAGCGGAGCCGGACGGCTCTACAAAATAACGCTTACCGTCGAGCGAGATTATATTCTTGTCATTGGCCTGTGAAGAGACCTCTACGAACTTTGACATCTCCAGCGGCACGCCGCCGAAGACCTCGAGTTCAACTACTCTGAGCTCGCTATTGCTGTAATAACTGTACTCGGGCGTCAGCCTAACATAACGGGCCTTATGCGAAGTGAAGCTGTCTTCCTGGTAACCGGTATAAGTATTATTACCGGATGGATTATTCGTATTATTAGTCTTGTCAACGACCGTTCTCCAGGCATCGCCGTCCATTGCCATAGCCGTTTCGATGGTGTATTTGAATCCCTGGTTAGAATTGGCCTCATTCAGGTAGAGCTGGGTCTTTATCGTATCGATGGCGTAGACGGCTCCGAGGTCTACGATGATGTAATTTTTCTTGTATTCCGGATAGCCGTTGTCTTTATTGACCCTGGCGTAATGGCCATTGTTAAGCACATCGCCGTCGATCATGTACTCTTCGCATCCGCCCTGCTTGTCAGGTATCGTAACGCTCGCGCCTCTGGCTATGCTCGCCACATTCGTGCGTCCTTCGACCCTGTACTCAGGCAGAGGTGTAACGCTCACATTATCTACACCCCAGAGCTTCGTGGCGACCTTGCTGCCGAATGTCAGCTCAAGATACTCTTCAGGGCTGTCAACATCGAGCTCAACATGCTGTATCTCTACCTCTCCGCCGCTTGTATTGAGAGCGCCGTCCCATATCTTATCGCCGTTCATGACAAGGTAAGCGTCCTTATTG
>JBAYFK010000009.1:0-18084 GCA_041667225.1 Candidatus Omnitrophota bacterium | reverse complement strand
GGATATCCGAGCAGGATCGGCCCGTATACTTTTTCTCCCTGTTTCAATTCAAGAGAGCTGCGTATCTGGGCGTCGTCCAGGATCATCTGCCCGAAAAATACCCAGCAGCTGCCTATCCCGAGGGAACGGGCCGCAAGCATCATGTTCTGGCATACCATCGGGGAATCGAGATCGGCGGTCATGCCCTGGCCTATGACGAACAATACTGCCGGCGCATCATAATAGACCGGGTCCGAAGCTACGGCGTCGATCTCTTCCCGCAACTCCTTTATCGATTCGCCGGATCTTTTCATCCAATCCTTATATTTAGGCAGTGCGAGATCGGCCATCCTTTTCCTGAATGTCTCATCGGTTATAACGACGAATCTCCAGCCTTGGGCATTGCATCCGGTCGGCGCCATATTACCGGCGTCTATTATCGCCTGAAGCGTATCTTTAGGTATGGGTTTTGAGTCATAATATCTCACTGACCTTCTTGCAGCAATATTTTCTATGACCTTGTTCATAAACTCCTCCACGTTCATCTTCTTCAACCAGTATATGCATCATTTTAACACACAACACTTTATATACAAACAAAAACAGGCCGCATGAGCGGCCTGTTTAATGTTACCTCTCTACTATTCTTTAGGCCTTCCTTGACAAATATGCTGATAGTCCTGAACACGCGATCAAGGCGGCTCCAAAACAAGTAACTACCGATGCGCCTGTAGGCAGGTCCATTCTCACCGAACAGAAGAGCCCTAATACACTCACAACGAAACCGATGATCCATCCGATAATGAGCCTGGGCAGGATACCTTTTGCCAAAAGCATGGCACATGTAGCAGGTACGACAAGATAGCTGAAGACCAAAAGTACTCCCGCTATCTTGACCGAGCTCGTGACTACAAAACCGAATGTTATATAGAAAAGGAAGTCCCAGAACATGACCGGAACGCCTTTCCGTCTCGCTTCATTGACATTCTGTGATATAAGAATGAACTTCTCACGGAATACGTAATGAAAGACGCCTACCGCCGCGTATATCAAGAATAGTTTCAAAACGGCGGGCCAATCGACGTAAAGAATACTGCCCACCAGCATCGTTTGAAGCGCCTCATGTCCATGAGGCGCCCTGTCGAGGATGAGGATCGCTGCCGCGGAAAAGACAGCATAGACTATCCCGATGACCGCCTCCTGGGGAATTACTTTTTCTCGCAATCGGCTTAACGCGAAGATCCCAGCTCCGACAAAAGTGAATAGAAGCGAGACGGTATAAGCTTGTGGTCCGGACAGTTCACACCCGAAAAGAAGCGTCAAAACGGCGCCGAAAGCAGCTATCTGGGCCAGGGCCAGATCGACAAATATCACGCCCCTCGTTACGACGTGAAGGCCAAGATAGCAATGTATCCCGGTAAGTACCAGGCATGCGGCGAAAGGTGCAGCCATCAATGCGATCATATCCATACTCCCTATTCCTTTCTTGGCGCCTGAAATCCTGCTGTGATCTTTCCAATGATCGTGTCGATTAGGCTGAAATAGTCCGCGGCCTCTCTTGTCCCGCCTACGGAATTCGGCACCACGACCACTTCGGCTCCGGTTTGGACGGCGACAAAACGAGCAGGTTTTTCATCATAGAATACTTCCATAAGTATTATTTTTATTTTATCCCTCTTGATGATGTCTATAACATCTTTTAAATGACCCGGTGAAGGCGGGATACCCGGTTTAGGCTCCAGTTCACATGCCACGACCAGGCCGAACCTCTCGGCAAAATACGGCCAGCTTCGATGGTAAACGGATATCTTCTGCCCTCTTAACGGCGCCATCTTTTCTTTCCATTCGACCATCTTCTTATTCATCCTATCATTAAAGCTCTCCAGGTTTTTCGAAAAATATCCTGCGTCCTGAGGAGACAATTCCGACAACCTGTCTGCGATATTTCGCGCTATTATCTTCGCATTCTCCGGGTCAAGCCAATAGTGCGGATTGCCCATAGGGTGGACATCCCCCATAGAGCGGTCTATTTTTGCGATCGGCAGTTCTAAAGGACTTATGCCTTTAGACACATCTAAATGGCCGGGTTGGCCTATCCTGATCTTCTGATTCCTTGAACCATCTATGATAAGCTCTTCATATCCTATCTCAAGTTCCAGCCCTATCCTGATAAAGAGATCTGCGCTCTTTGCCTTCATCATATAGGATGGCTTGGCCTCTACATAATGCGGGTCCTGAGACCCTTTGGCAATGCTGTCCACCGCAACCTTGCCGCCTCCTATATATTCGGCGATAGACCGTAGGTCTTCCGTCGTCGTGAGGACCTTGATCTTTGAGTCGGCAGCCGATAAGGACGGGATAACAGTTAATAGTAACAATAACGTAATGAGCATTCTCTTCATATTTTTCACCTATTCCTCTATTAGTATTGGTGCGCTCTGTGGGGGCCCAGTCCAAAATCACACTGTAGCCATATTTCGTTCGAATCTTTGCTGTAATTCCTGTTCGTATGTTTAAACTGTAATCTCCAGAAACAATATTCGCTCTGAGCGAACGTAAGCCCTAAAGAATATGCATTGTCCCGCTGCTTTGAGTCGCCTGGGAATTCTGCAAAATCATACCGTCCGAAAGTCGTCCACTGTTTTGCAAATTGATATTCAAGTGATGAATATTCTCCCCAAGAATCGATGCGTTTACTATCCGTAATATCGGTACCATCATCGAGATAGGGACGGTCCCTTTGACTGAATAGAAGCTCGTTCTGGAATTTGAGCGAACGGTACAGGCCCTTCTGTAACGGCCTCCACTTGTATGTAAGATCTATACCCTCAAGCGTTGTCATGTTCTTGCCATATCTTCCATGGCCTTCATTGTTCGACCCCGTAGCTATGCTCGAACCAAGCTCTACCGTCGACTCCTCGTTTATATCGAAAAAGTTCTTGATATGGCCGACATAGACCAGGTCTTTACCGCTTGTGCCGGCAAAACTTGTTCCATTACGGTTATTCACTACCTGAGCGGTCAATTCTATGAATTTATCCCATGGGTTCGGTATGAGATAACTGGCTGACACTCCGGGCTCGCTCATCCCCTCCCCGCCGAAGTAATGAGTCACCATGCTCGGATAGTCTACCCAGGGAAGATTGTGGAGATGGAGCTTGTTCGCTTTACCGAAATCTACCTTGAATTTTCCGGCCTTTGCCTGCAGCCCGTCTATCGGCAGAGAGAGCAGCGTCACGTATCCTTCGCATAACCCGATATGCCAGTCGCCGTCTTCCTGTTCAACATGGAAGAAGAAGTCTCCGCGCGCATAGGGATCGATCGATGCCGAGAAAGCGAGTTCCGTCTGCCGCATCTGGAACTGATTTCGGAATTCCGTTCCTTTTTGATCCGTTCCGTGATAAACAAAATCTCCTATTACGCTCACATCCGGGTTAAAGCTTTGGAAATATCTCCCGAGCGACGACGTCTGGGCAGGAGCTGAAACTTGAGGCTCCGCCGCCTTGACCGAATAGGTCCTCGTCAAGTCCACTATCTTTGTTTCAAGCTGATTGATCCTCGCTTCGTAATTCACCTTCATCTCGTTGAATTGAGCCCGCAATGCCGTCAATTCTGCCTGTACTTGAGCAACATCGCTCCCCATTGCATCGGCAGTAATTAAAGGAAGCGTCAAAAGAATCATTATAAATAAAAGCAATGATCTATTCATACACGTCTCCCATTATATGGAATTATAAAAAGATAAAATCCAGGATAAGTTAAAAAGGATTAAGAATAAGATAAGGAATACGGCGGCGAGCGAAGACGAAGGATCGTCTTGCATAAGACAGATACAGCTACAGCGGCATACTGGATGACTTTGCGGCAGAAAAATAGAACGGAGAAGAATACGAACGAGATCGAGAATGTAAATACGCTGTTGACCGCCCATTGACATATATGGCAATCATCGTGATAATCGAGATCTGCATGGTCATGGAAGAATGATCCTCCGACGGCAAGGATACAGAACATGCCTAATGCGGATAAAAAAATGGTTTTAACAAAAATATTTTTTATACCCATGAATACGATTATATCAAAATATACTTATTAAGTCTATCGCTACGCGCATATTCAAGCACATCAAAGCTATCGAAAGATCATAATCGAATAAAATATTATAGCAAAAATACCGCCGCCGCTATAACTGTGGAATAGAATCCTTCGGGGCCTATAACTGCGGTCTGGGTAATATTGGCAGTGCGGATGATCTTATCGCTCAGTTTATATATCCTTTTATTCTCATCCCATGATTTCTCTTCGTCAAATTCTAAACCGAGCGTCGACGTAAGCATTTCTACAGCAAGGTCCTCGGCAAAGTCGCCGGACGTCTTCTCATTCTGGCCAAAACCGTGATGTTCGCTTAAATAGCCGTATGCGTTGGGATCTGCCGGGACAGCGCACCCTATGCTGGAAGCGATAAGACGATGCGGTTCGCACGACGCGCACCTTGCCATAACCGTATATGTTACCATACCGTGATATATCTCTTTAATGCCTTCGTTTTTCGGTATGATCTTACATTCCGGAGGTAAGATGCTGGAGACCGGAATAAGGTTGCACCTCTCTATTCCCGCGTCGCGTAAAGCCAGCTCAAAACTTCTAAGCTGCGCCCTGTGTGTCCCTACGCCTTTCGTAAAGAACATCCTCCTTGGAACCATCAGGCGTTTTCTGGAAGTAAGGATCATGCTATCGATCAGGCCTTTCTTTGATATATGGGCCCAGCGCCATATCTTTATACGAAGCCCCTGCCCTGACAACGGGATACAGAACCTCTTCGATATCGGTCATGACTTCCAGCAGGCAAGGCCCTGTGGTCTTCATAAAAGCGCTTAGCCCTTCGGATAGCTCACTCCGGGAAATTACTCTCTTTGCGAACTTATAATGGCAGCGTTCAGCCAATTCGGCAAAATTGATGTCCGATCTTCTTTCCGTAGCAGAATGCCTGTTCCCGTAAGCCACATCTTCCAGGTTCCTCACCATACCGTCGCTCATATTGTTAAGAAGTAGTATCTTTATTGGCAGATCGAGAGATCCGATGGTATACATCTCCCCCATATTCATCCTGAAACTGCCATCGCCGTCAACGACGATTACAGTAGCTTCGGGATTGGCATAAAAAACGCCTACTGCGCTAGGCATACCGAACCCCATAGTGCCGAAACTCCCGGAAGTAAGAAACGATCTCGGCTTTCTCATTTTTAAATACTGGGCAGCCAAAAGCTGATGGTTGCCAACGCCCGTCGTTATCATGGTATCGTCATTGACAAATTTGCCCAAAAGATCGAGCACTTCCGCCTGATGTATAGAACTGCCGTCACGACAATAATCCAGCGGCCAGGCCTTTTTCAGCTTTATCGCATACTGTATCCAGCTATCGATCAAGATCGCTATATTCTTCCGTTCCGCGTAATCCGTCAGGTCATTAAGGGCACAGGCGGCATCCCCAATGAAGGAAAATTCAGGTTCTCTTTCGTTCCTTATCTGGTAAACTTTTTGAGGGTTTATATCTATGTAGGCGATCTTCGCATCGATGGCGAACCCGACTTTTTCAGCAACTCGGTCGCACCACCGCACACCGATCGCAAAGAAGAAGTCATTCTTTTGAATGATCATGTTCGCACATGGCGTCCCGAACATCCCTAATAATCCTAATGCAGCCGGGCCGTTCTCATCCACGACGCCTTTTGCCATAAGCGTATTGACTGAAGGGATGTTGAATACTGAATTGAACCGGCGTATCGCATCGCTGCCACTCTTTGAATTTAGCCCTCCTCCCAAATATAATAACGGACGTTTCGCTTCCGTAAGAAGCTTGAAAAAATGTTCGCACTGTCCGTCGGATAAATGACATTCGCTGCTGTAAACAGTCTTAAATCTATCGAGGTTATTACCGGTGTATTTATTGATGCTCTGCTGAAGATTTATGGGAATATCGATGACAACAGGCCCCGGTTTTCCAGATTTCGCCAAAAAGAACGCATCTTTAATGACAAACTCAATGTTGTCTATGCTGTCAACTAAAACTACCTTCTTGGCTGTGGGGCCGAAGACGGCAGACACGTCTATATGCTGGAACGAGTCCGTCCCCATTTTATGTTCAGGGACCTGTCCGGCTATAACTATCAAAGGCACACTGTCGGCAAAAGAGTCGGCGACAGCGGTCAAGGTATTGGTAATAGCAGGCCCAGAAGTAACTATTGCGATACCGACATTGTCGCTTGACCGGGAATAACCGGCTGCGCTAAAAGCGGCAGATTGCTCGTTTGAATTCACTATGATATGGATATCGCTCTCCCCCAATGCATCCATTACCGGAAGGATCGCCGCCCCTGTATAACCAAAAATATGTTTCACTCCGAGGTCTTTCAGGCTTTTGACTAAGATCTCTGCCCCGTTCATAAAAAACTCCTTGGTTTATCTTTTACAAATAGCAAAGGGAATACTATGTCACTCACGCAACAAGGCACCAATACCGCTACAAATAAAAATAAAAGAATCACAGGATATAAAAAAAAGCTCATGCTTTGGCCAAGCGCCATTATGATATGGAACAAGGACGCCCAAACGCTCAGTAGGACATGCGCCGCATGCGGAAATTTCGTTCCGGGTTTGATATTAGCTATCGCAATACCTATAATTGCCAAAGGATTAACTAACCACCATTTTTCAATAAACCCAATATGGATACCTCTATTAGGCATCTTAAATAATGCCTCGCATGCATAGGGAATGACCGAATCGCTTACAGTGGCAATTCCTACAGAACCTACATAACCAATAATAAGCAAAGCCCAAAAATTGCACCTACCCATTATGCACTTACCGGTTATACGATCGCATTCATGGAGCTTGTACATGGAAGCGGTGACCAGAGCGCTTAATAAGACGTGCAGCGGATGCAGGATATAAAATATGTCGTAAGCCGCCTTATAAGACAATTTATAGCAAAATACCATGACCACAATGCCTGATATAGCCCCAAAAAAAGTAAAAGGAGCGTGCGCCTTCAACTCTCTTAAGATCTGGCCTGCCATCGCGCCCCCCATCTCCTGACTACCCGGATGTCTTACCTTTTAGCCTTATATAACAAGATCACATCGCCAAGCCTGCATTTTACATCCCGGGCAATGACCGGGCATTTTGCCATAAAAAGAAAAAAAACGGGCCTCCTGCAGCCTGACAACGCTTCAAAATTCCCCTGCCCTTTGCTGATTATCATATCAGCGTTCATGAATATGTTTAAGAATTCTTTTGAACACAAAGGAAGCACCGTACCGGGAGTATCCAGGCCGCTTGAGACGATAACCGCATTTTCCCCTATACCGGCAAACGACGCGTCTTCCCGTAATGCGTCGTTTATGATAGGCCGTTCTTTAACGGCGTAAATTATATTCTTGTTCTTATACGATCTTTTTATCTCTTCGATCAAGATCCTGTCGAACACCACTTCTCCGGCGTTATCAGCTAGATAGAGAATATTCCCGGCCTTCTTCAGGGCACGCTTAAAGTTACGATAATCGAATATGGGGCTTTTTTCTCTTCTTATAGCATCAGTCTCTTTAGCCAGGATCCTGTCGAGCTCTTTACCGACATTCAAAGAATTTTTTACGCCGTAATCGATTATGTTCCCGGCTATAGCCAATTCGACGGCCATCAATAACTTATCACGCGAGCCGGCTACCTTCTTCTTCAATCTGGGGTAAACGCTCAGCGCAAGCCTATTACTCTTCTCTTTTATCTTCAAGTAGGGGTCGTCTTTACCGGTGATCTTTCTGATAGTCCCATATATAATTCGTGCCATTTCCGGAGGGCTTGAAGTCAGGGAGAATTCCGGTATCGCCAGCGCGATCTCATCCAAAATATTTTTTTGTAATTTTTCATCGGCCCCTGAAAGCTTCGCCGCTTCAAGCGCCTGTTTAAAAAAACATGGTATACAATCCAAATACGTTCTCATGCGTTCTCTAAACCTTACCCCTTCTCTTCAAAGTCTCTTTTGAGCTGATAGGGTCGACGCTCTTCTTATCAGCCCTATAAACGGAAACCGTCTTCAAGCCGTGAAAATGCTCCTCTATCCCATTCATCTCCTCCTTCGCAAGAGGCCTTATCCCGCATGGCCGTAAAGGTGTATTGAGCTGGACCTCATCAGGGGCTATCTCTTTCGCTATCCGGGCGATCCCTTCCGCGCACATTTTGTTCTCTTCCATGAACATGACCTGGAGCGCCAGTTTGCCTTTATAGTGATCCTTAAAACCTTTTATGGCGTTCACTATGGCATTGATATCGATCCCCTCTGCCGGGCGATTTATCAATTCGAAAAGAGCCTGAGAAGAAGCGTCCAGTTTGCAAACTACAAGATCCGACAAAGCCAGGTCCCTAATTACGCCCGGATCGTGCATCATCGTGGAATTCGTCAAAACAGCGATCTTCTCCGGTCTTACATGCCTTACAGCCCTTATCATATCGCCCAGGTTCTCGGCCAGCGTAGGCTCACCGGTGCCGGAAAATGTTATATAATCTATATGCAGCGAAGGCAGGGATGTCAGCTCACTTATTATGCCGCTCACGGGAACGAACGTTCTCCTCTCGCCCCCCACGCTCCGCGCCCTGCCAAGCTGACAATAGATACAGTCAAACGTGCAGATCTTTTCTTTCTTCGATACGGGATCGATGCCTAAAGAACTGCCCAGCCTCCAGGATGGCACCGGGCCATAAATGTATTTATATTCTCTATCCATGAATTTTCCCTATAGCGTCCTGAGCGGCAACAATTATCGGATACATAGTGGGCGCGCTCGTTAAATATGGATGAGTAGCGATCTGTAAAGTCTCGAGCTCGGTACATGACATCCTTTTCTGGATGGCTATACCTATTATATTGATCGCTTGAGCGCAGGACATCCCGCAGCTTATCTGCCCCCCAAGAATTATACCCGACTGCCTGGAAAATATTAATTTGACCTTTCCTTTAAAAGCTCCCGGCAAAGAGACAGGATGTTTGTCAACTCCCTCTACACTGCCTACGATGATCTCAAAACCTTCCGCACTTGCCGTTCTCTCGGTAAGTCCCGCTGAACCCAGGACCAAGCCGTCGATATATGTCGAATATATGGCGATAGTGCCCTTATTCTCCCTGATTATCTTTATCTGATACAGATTTGCGCCTGCGATCCTGGCTTCGGCTGTCGCAGTAGATGCCAGCATTACAGGTATAGCTTTGCGAGTGTAAAAGTCCCTCTTACAGGAACAATCTCCGATCGCGAATATATCCGGATCTCCGGAAGTGCGCATATATTCATCGGTCAAAATACCCTTGCAGGATCCGATCTCTAATCCGGCGTCTACGGCCAGCTTTACATTTGGCTTTGACCCTACGCCGAGGACCACCCCGTCAATAGGGAGCTCTTTCCCATCACTGAATCTCACCTTTTCAACTCTATCCTGCCCTATTATCTCTTCGACTCTAGTGTTTGTCAAAACGCGTATCCCTTTTTCCAGTAAACGCGTTTCAGCCATGAGCGAGAATTCCGGGTCGAACGAATTGGCCATTAAATGCGGCAGCATCTCCACCAACGTGACATTGATCCCTTTTAGTTTGGAAAGCTCATCCGCCAATTCAACGCCGATGAAACCCCCTCCTATAACCAGCACATTTTTGCATTTTTTGATCTGCGCTATAGCATTCTTTAAATACGCCATGTCCTTATTTATAGGATAGACCCCATTCTTATCTATGCCTTTAATAGGCAATATTAAAGGATCCGAACCGATCGCCAGAACCAGCTTCTCATATGAATATTCCGCTTTACCCGCGGTTTCTACTTTCTTTTCTTTTCTATTTATCTTTACGGCCTTATCAACGAGCACCTTGATATCATTCTTTTCTAACGATACCATGCCCAACTTATTGTCATCCGGATCAGCCAGGCTGGCGAACATATATGGTATCCCGCAAGGTATGACCCCATCCGCGATATCCCTCATCACCAAGATGCTTTTAGAGGGGTAATATTTTCTGGCAGTTAACGCGCAGACTATTCCGGCGGGTCCCGCGCCTATAACTAATATGTCCGTCTTATTTTGCATTGTATCTCCTTGGTTTTTATGACGCTTCCATGCTTATATATCTATCGCCTGGCCTTCCTCCGGTATGACACACTCGTCACCGAACTCTTTTTTAAATAGATTCTGTGCGTTACGGCCCGTACAGTGGAAAGGAGCGACCCGCCTGATCCCGAGCGCTTTCAGTTTTAGTACGATACCTCGGGCATCTTCTTCACTGTGATCTTTCAGGTGAAATCCGCCTATTAATACACGCACATTTGACTTGAACATCGAATTCGCATGCTGCACTATCTCCACTATCCCCGGATGAGCGCACCCTGTAACGACCGCAATGCCATCGTCTATCCTTATCGCCATGTATTGTTCCGCTATATCCGAATCGCGCCTTTTGCCTTTAAGCTCGCCGCTTAAATAGCAACTATCGCTTATACCGGTCAACCCTCGCGTCTCAAAGGCATTGGCACCGCATCCTCTTATCATTTCCTTAATATCCGTTTTGAAATGGGGGCATATGTATGCCGCCGCGCCGGGCCTTGCCTCCAATATTTTCTGCAGGCCTCCGACATGATCCCAATCGTCATGAGAGATAACGATATGTTTTATACTTTGAAGGTCTACCTTCAATCTTTTCATCTGCTCTAAGGCATAATTCGGTTTGCCGAATGTATCAAAAATTATATCTTTACCTATCAGTATAGACAGCCCCCAATGCTTCACAAAGCGCTGCCATTTTGTCGAACCTTCAGCTAATACAGTTAATCTCATATCGGCCTCATGGTTTAAGGAGGTAATCGGCTATCGCTTTGTATAATGTACTTACCGCAAGGATAGCGCAATGAACATGACTTTTGGCTAATACCTTTATCTCCGTGATCACTCTCCCGGCTGAAACGCTCAGGGCATCCTGGATAGGCCTGCCTTTCACGAGTTCGCACACCATAGATCCGCACGTGAATGTATATACGCATCCATCAGTATGGAATTTTATATCGGTTATTATATTATCTATCACTACTATATAGAATTCCATCTGGTCACCGCATATGCCTCTTATATACGCTGACCCGCTCGGATCATTCATCTGCCCAAAATACTTTTTACCTTTTATTAATTTAACAATATCCGCCGGCATAACCGACATGTCTTCCGGGCCATAGATCATGGCGCAGCTCTCCTTCCGGCCTCTTTTCTCACGCCAAATATATTAGGCAAATATCCGGAAACAAGTTCTGCGCCTTTCTCGGTTAACACATATACTGGCGAGACGCCGGATAAAATCTTTATCGCCTTTTTATTCAGCCGATCCTTGATCCCTTTTGAATGGCATGCCCAGACCAGATCGGCGTATTTTTCAATTTCATTTATGCGGCCCTGTTTAATGCCTGTTGTGCATACGACGAGTATGGCCACCGATATCTTATGCTTTTTTTCAAGAGCGCGGACATCTTTTAAATTCTCCCCTTTATAAGCATTGATAGTAACAGCTACTCTTTTATAGCCTTCTTTTGCAGCCTCAACGACGCCTTTCTCCTGATCGACCGCTCCATCATCCCTTACGGCGCGGCAGCCGTATTTTTTAAGTCCCGCTATAACATCAGGTATCGCTGATGTGCGAATAATGCTATGCATTCTGGCGCCGACGCCCTGTACGACCTGCGGGATCGGAGCTAATACAGTGCCTGCGCCGTCACATACGATCACGGCGCTATCGATAATATCGTTCTTTAACCCATGCGCCAGGATCTCAGATGCGCCGTAGGGAACGGACGTCCCGTCATCCCACAGGACACGCCTCTTCGAACAGAAACCGAACTGCGCGATCTTGCCTTCAATGACCCTCCTGATCTCCAGCTTCAGCCGCACTGGCGGAAGAACATCGGACCTCTTGAGCCCACTATAAAGAAAACCTGCTAGAGGGCAATGAGTAATTGACGGCTTGGTTATTTTTATGACTTTACCGCCGTATATAGTGATCAATGACGAGAAATATCTGACGACATGGATGTCTTTCATATGTCTTTCTTTAAAGCCAAGCGACATGAACCGCCTATGCATCGCCAGTAACTATTTTCTTTACAATATCGTTAATTGCCGCGGCTGCTTTAGTCTCTCTTCCGCGGGATATGTAAGGCTTACCATCGTCTCCGGAAGCCACCACTTCCGGCTCCAGGGGGATCCTCCCTAAAAATGGGACATTAAGCCCAAGAGCCGCATTCTCTCCGCCGCCCGCTTTAAATAGGTCTATCTCTTTTTTACAATGGGGGCATATAAGGCCGCTCATATTTTCGACAATGCCCAATACCGGGATACGCAGCTGCCGAGCGAACAGGACAGTTTTTCGAGCATCAAGAACGGCCACATCCTGCGGTGTCGTAACGATAACAGCGCCCGTTACATCTTTTATAAGTTGGCAGACACTTAAAGGTTCATCCCCTGTACCCGGAGGCGAGTCGATCACAAGATAATCGAGGTCCCCCCATATCACATCGCTTAAGAATTGCTGTATAACGTTCATCTTTAAAGGGCCGCGCCATATTATAGGCTGATCGGGATCGTAACCCGTTAAAGCGAGACTGACGGCGCTTAGATTCGGCATGACTTCAACCGGAACTATGCCGGAATCCGTTCCGGACAAGGCCTTCTTCTCTATGCCAAGCATTTTTGCAATATTCGGACCATGAATATCAGTATCCAAAATGCCCACCTTTAACCCTGACGCAGCAAGGGCATACGCGATATTGACCGCAACGGTCGTCTTGCCTACACCGCCCTTCCCGCTCATGACGATAATTTTATTCTTTATGCGCGACATTTTTGATTTAAGCCGCGCATCCTGCTCTGCCTGATCATTTTTAGTGTTTTCCATACGAAACCTTTCTCCATATATCTTTTATCTCTTTCATTGCTTCTTCACTGGCTCCTTCGACCGCCGTTATACCTTTAACCAGGGTTTTAGGAATAGAACTATCAAATTTAATTTTACCGGCTATTTCAATATTTCCGGACCGGCAATATGCCTCGATCTCTTGAGACATCTCCGTATTAAGATCGTATTTGTTTATAACCATCTTGACCGGTATCTTGAAGTAAGCGCAAACTTCGATGACCCTTTTCGCATCGTGCAACCCTGAAAGGGTCGGTTCGGTCACTACCACAGCGCAGTCCACGCCTGAAAGTGAGGCGATGACGGGGCACCCTATCCCGGGAGGGCCGTCAACGATAACGTAATCAAGCCGGTCTCTCTCGGCGATCTCCTTAGATACCTGTCGTATCTTAGCCACGAGTTTACCGGAGTTCTCTTCGGCTATACCTAGTTTAGCGTGGATGAAAGGCCCATATTTCGTATCCGATATGAACCATTCACCAGCTACATTCTCTTTCATAGTTATAGCGCCGACAGGGCATATTAGACTGCAAAGGCCGCACCCTTCACATGATATGGGATCGATAGTAAAGTCATCATCTATAGCCCCAAACCGGCAAAGTCCGACACACTTACCGCACTTATTACATATCCGTTTATCAAGTATTGCGGTCTTGCCACTCTTGAACTCATGGCGCTCTTTTACTGCCGGGTGTAATAGAAGATGTAGGTCCGCGGCATCCACGTCACAGTCTACCATCATCTTATTTTTGGCTAAAGCGGCGAATGACGCCGTAAGAACAGTCTTCCCGGTGCCGCCTTTACCGCTTATTACTACTATCTGCTTCATAACACTCCTTTAACGCGAGAGACCTTTTACTATCACTGCGAACATCTTCTTAAATTCTTCTTTGTACGCAGGCATTTCCTGTACTAGAGGTATCCCGCGCGAATATAGAAAAGCTATATTCCTATCGAACGGTATCCTGAGAAGTATCGGTATCTTATTATCCTGACAATATTGGTCAACTTTATCGTCTCCGATATCTGAGCGATTAATGACAACGCCAAAGGGGGTCTTCAGCTTCCTTAAAACCTCGACGGCCAGAACCAGATCATTAAGGCCGAAGGGTGTGGGTTCAGTTACTAGTACACAATAATCACTCTGCCTTACCGCAGCGATAACAGGACAGGATGTTCCAGGCGGAGCGTCGATAATAACGGTACGGGTAGGATTGATATACTCTTTAACCTGCCTGATCAAAGGCGGGGACATTATCTCTCCGACATTAAGCTTGCCATGAATAAATTGCATGCCCAATGCTCTTCCTATTTCAACAACGCCTATCTCCTTATCTACTTCCCTGATGGCTTTCTGGGGACAAAGCAAACTGCAGGCGCCGCATCCGTGGCATAGATGAGGAAAGACTAGCACGCTCCCTTTTCTCTCATCGTTCGATGGAATAACGGCTATCGCATGATACTCGCAAACCTCACGGCACCTGCCGCAGGTATTGCATTTTGCGGCATCGATCTCCGGAACTGAAATGAACGCCGAAAACTTTTCTTTTATATCGGGCTTAAGAAAAATATGGGCGTTAGGCTCTTCAACATCGCAATCAAGTAATTGGACATCGTTCAAAGATAAGGCCAGATTGACGGCAATGGTAGTCTTCCCCGTACCGCCCTTGCCGCTCGCAACTGAAATGATCATATATTTACCTTATAGCTCTGTTCTCTTCAGCGATCACCACCGCTTGAGTTTCACTTTGGAATTCGGTGACCTCGAAACCTTTCGCAGCAAAAAAATCTTTCGCGTGGCATAGATCATGTTTAAAATGATCATGAACCCTGCCCTCGCGTATATGGCACTCATTTATGATCTTGAGGCCTTTTGAGTTAAAATCGCTCAATACTATCCTTCCCGCAGGACGCAACAAACGCACCGTCTCGTTTAAAACTGCATCCGGCTTCTCCAGATGGTGAAAGACGTTTATGGAAAAGATAAGATCGAAGTTATGATCGGGAAAACTTAGAGCCTGCGCATCTTCTACGCCGAAGCTTACCTGATCCTCCAATCCATAATACTTCATATTGAGCTTCGCTACACCCTGCTCTTCCTCAGATATGTCTATGGAAGTGAATTTAAATCCTCGTTTAGCCAGGGCAAGCGCAAAATGTCCTTTACCCGTACCGATCTCCAGGATATTTCCCGATATCGGGATAGCCCTATCAAGGATAAATTCTCTCTCCCTTTCAAGATCATATCCAAAACTCCGGTAAAATTTGATCCTTTCAAGGTATTTTTTATGATTTTCGAGGATCTTATCAGCCGTACCCGTCAAACATCCTGCTTTGCGTCGTGACATTCTTCATACTCCCTGGATCTAGTTATTATTTACCCGGCATCCCGAATTTAGATCCTACGCTCGGATTTTCTATCGGGTTTAAAGTACCGCTCTTATATTTTTCAACAGCGTCTTGAACCTTTCCGGAAAGGCCGGTATAAATCTTTATACCGCCGGCTTGTAACGTCTGAAAAGCGTTTGGGCCGACATTCCCCGTCAAAACGGCTTTCACACCCTTAGAAGCCATGAGTTGCCCAGATTGTATTCCTGCGCCTCCGGAAAATTGCGCATTTTTATTCTCTATAGCCTCGAAATCAAGTGTATCCGTATCGACTATTAAGAAGAACTGGCATCTGCCGAAACGAGGATCCACCTTGGAATCAAGCGTTTTACCTTCCGATGTTACACAAATCTTCATGATAGCCCCCCTCTTAACTGCATGTGTCATGTCCTTTGCACGCACCCAACCCGCCAATCTTATTTGTCAAAAAATCATCTATCGCATCTTTCGCTTTGCCGGAATAGCCGAATACCTTAACACCTGCTTGGGCGAATTTCTGCTGAGCGCCGCCACCCATCCCGCCTGCAATAACATGGGTAACGCTGTATTTCAGCAACTCATCTACAGCAACGCATCCTCCACCGCCATGCACTGCCGTATTCGCGACTATCCTGCTGTTTTTTACTTTATTGTTCTCAATATCCAGCAGAAAGAAATATTTACACTGCCCAAAATGCTCGGCAACATTACCTTGAAGACCGCTCTGGTCTTCAAGCGTTATCCCTAATCTCATAGCACACCTCTTTCGTTATACTGATTCCAGTAAATGCAATACCCAAGGAAAGGAATGGAGCACTGCGCGCTTGGCGCTCCACTCCTATCCGCTACTTATCCTGCGGATGCCTGGGCCTTCTCCAGCGTCTCAATACGATCTTCGATCGCCCTGAGCTCTTCTTTGAGAAAACCAGCCTCTTCCTTCAGCATTTCAGCTTCGCTGGCACCTCCTGCCCTACGAGGAAGATCTGTAGCATAGAACTGGTTTCTCCAGCCCCTGCCGCAGCCTCTTCCAAACGACCTACGGCCAAAAGGCCTCGGTCTCATATCTGCTACAGGCGCTACACAAAATCCCCTGCCACCGCCTGTCATCGGCCCCATACCGCCTGGACCTGTTCCATCAAAACCTGGCATCGTGATCACCTCCTTTTCCTATTTTTGTTAATGAAAATCATTTCCATTTATTACGAAAAAAAAATTAGCTTACTGCTTTTTTTTCTTGCACTTACCACATAAACCGTAAAACTGGATCAAGTGGTTGGTTATAGCAAAGTTATACTTATCCGAGAGACCCTTTTCGGTTTTCTGGAGCAACTCGATTTCATCGTCTATGAAGTCGGTATAATCCACCACTCTTTTGCAGCTGGTGCAGATCAAGTGATGGTGATGAGTGCTTCTGTTAGATCCTTCGGCAAGCTCATAACGCGCTCTGCCATCGCCAAAATCGAATTTGAATACCAAACCCATGTTGACAAGTATCTCAAGGGTCCTGTATATAGTTGTAAGCCCTATCGCAGGATACGCGGCATGCACTTTCATATATATATCTTCGGCGCTTAAATGCCTGTCGGCCATCGTAAGGGCATCCAGTATAGCCTCCCGTCCGGTAGTTATCCTATAACCGCACCCCTTAAACCTCCCGTGCCACCATGCAGGGCCTTTACAGTTACCTCTGGGCATACATCATTTCTCCTTATTGAAAATGGTTTCCATTACTGAGTATACATGCTTTTGTCGCTTATGTCAATGCTTTTTAATAAAAAAAATCATTTCGCTACTCCGCGAACTGAACAGCCTTGCATGCATAACGGTTTTTCAAGGCTGCTTGTGCGTAGAAGTTCTTCGTCCTGCAAGATCTTAACTGTGGGTCCGTCTGCGGTGATCTTGCCTTTGTGAAGGACTATGGTCCTCTCGCAGAGATCCACTGCCATATCCAGGTCATGAGTGGCTATGATCTTTGTATGCCGGAAGGTCTTGAGCAATTCTATCAGGCGTCTTCTGGTCATGGGATCGAGGCTAGATGTCGGCTCATCCATCACGAGGATATCGGGCGTCATCGACAGGACCGTTGCTATCGCGACCGACCGCTTCTCTCCCTGGGACAATTTGTAAGGCGGGCGCTTCCTCAGATGGCTTGCGCCGACTGTATCAAGCGCCTGCGCTACAGCCTTCTCCACTTCCGTATCCGACAGCCCGAGGTTTAACGGGCCGAAGGCCACATCATCGAATACGGTCGGCATGAACAACTGATCATCCGGGTTCTGGAAGACCATACCGATAGAGCGTCTCACCGCATTAAGATTCTTCGCGTTGAGAGGATAATCCCCGATACGGACCTGCCCTTTAGCTGCTGATAAAAATCCATTCAGGTGCAATAAAAGGGTGGATTTCCCAGCCCCGTTCTCCCCTACAATAGCGACGCTCTCTCCGTGCGTAATACGAAAAGAAGCGCCCGATAACCCGACTGTACCATCAGGGTACGCATAACAAAGGTCATTCACTTCTACGATATGATGGCTCATTAAAATATCCTCATTAATAATTCCCCCAGCTTAACAGGTACATCCCAGAGCCTGAACGAAATAAAGATGGCCGTCCATATTATCATGAATACCATATCTTTGAAATCGATACTCAACGGCTTTATTACCCTGATGCTGCCGTCGAAACCTCGGCAGCACATCGCGCGGTATACTCTTTCTGCCCTATCGAGCGTACGTAATAGCAAATGG
>JBAYFK010000008.1:0-18630 GCA_041667225.1 Candidatus Omnitrophota bacterium | reverse complement strand
GTCGGAAGACAGGCCGAAAAGGACGAGGTCTTGACCCACTCTGCCGTAGATAAAAGAACGGTAAAGAAGCTGTTTAAAACCGGCAAGATCGTAGATGCCAAGACGATATGCGCGCTCGCATATTGCGGATGGCTATAGGATAAATATGGAATATGTGACGAAAGAACGCATGAAAGAGATCGAGAAGGATGCCATAGAGAACCGCGGTATACCTGTCCTCAAATTAATGGAGGCGGCCGGCATAGCGGTAACGGCCGAGGTCATGAAACGCAGCCCAAAAGGGTGTGCCGCTATATTCTGCGGTTACGGTAATAACGGCGGCGACGGCATGGTGGCCGTCAGGCACCTCTTTAAAAAAGGCTACGGCGTTAAATGTTTTATAGTCGGGCCGCCGAGGACATTCAATTCGGAGACGAACGCAAACCTGGAGCAGCTCCTGAAATTGGGCATTACGCCCGAGATCATATCCTCGGCCGGCAATGTCGCCAAAGTCGTAGGTTTATTGTCCAGCGCCACGATCATCGTCGACGCCATTTTCGGTATCGGGATAAAACCGCCTCTTAAACCGGTCTATACGGAACTTATCGATGTGCTCAACGCCCACGGCCTTCCCATCATAGCCGTAGATATACCGACCGGCCTCGATGCCGATAGCGGAGAACCTGTCGGAGCCGCCATAAAAGCGGTCGCCACCGTAACGATGGGATATCCTAAAAAAGCATTTGAGAACCCCGGGGCCGCCATCTATACGGGCGAGATCGTGGTGGCCGGTATAGGCCTCGATAAAAAAACGGGCACAGCTGATACAAAGGCGACGGCGCCGTATAAGACGATCCGCCTGAGAGAAGGGAAGAAGGGCAGGATCGTGCCGGGCCATCCATGGATACACAAAGCTCAGATGCAGAAGACCGATCCCGCAATAAAACCCGGCGACATAGTTACGGTCCAGAAATCGGACGGCTCATTTCTCGGGCGCGGATATTTTAATCCTAGGTCGGGTATGGCGGCCAGGATCCTCACATTCAATGAAGAGTTGATAGATAAGAGATTCTTTACGGCAAAAATCACGGCCGCCGCGGAAAAAAGAAAGAAGCTGCTCGAAACGACCAACGCTTACCGCGCCGTATTCAGCGAAGCGGATTCCCTGGGCGGGCTCATAGTCGATGTTTATAAAGATACTGCCGTCTTCCAGGGCCTGACCCTGGGCATGGAGAGACAGAAAGAGGCGATCGTCGATTGCATAAGGGAAGTGCTCAAGCCCGAATTTATCTACGAAAAGAGCGAGTCGCCTTATAGAGAGATAGAAGGCATGAAGGATGCGCGCGGCTGGTGGGGCGATAAGGGTAATAGCGTGGTCGAGATATTCGAAGGCTCGATAAGATTCTTGGTTGACATAGAGAAAGGGCATAAGACAGGTTTTTATCTCGACCAGAGAAAATCGCGCGCGGCGATGGAGGCATTCGCTAAAAATAAGAAGGTCCTGGACCTCTTCTGCTATACGGGAGGTTTTTCTATCAGCGCGGCCGCTTACGGGGCTTCGAGTGTGCGCGGCGTCGATATAAAAGAGGACTGGCTGGAGATCGCCCGCAAGAACGTCCTTCTTAACGGGATACCCGGCAATATTGAATTCACGAAGGGGAACGCATTCGACGTTTTACGGGATATCTATAAGTCCGGCGAAAAGTTCGACGTGATAATCATAGACCCGCCCTCGTTCCTGCGCAAGCGCGAATCGATCGAGAACGCTTCAAAAGGTTATAAAGACCTGAATCTCATAGCGATGAAGACGTTGAATGAAGGCGGAACGCTTGCCACGTTCTCATGCTCGCATAATATGCCCAATGAGATATTCTCCGACATATTGAAGCGCGCCGCGGCCGACGCCAAAAAGAAACTCGATATATTGAAGAGATGCCACCAGGCTGAAGACCACCCGATCGTTAAGGCGATACCGGAGACGCAGTATCTAAAGGGATATTTTATGAAAGTATCCTCTATATAATAACGAAAAGTGTTGCAAGCTCTTATTATATATAATACAATCCAAAATTATGCTATCAAAGCTCGTACAGAAGACAAAATTCCTCATAGCAGCCCTCGCATTCGTGATCGCCTGCATCGCGGGCTTCAATTTCCTTATACTTCAGCAGGAATCGATACTTCGCAAATATTTTATAGAGACCCCGCAGGAAGAACTTAAAGAAGCGCACCTCTCCTTAGCCAATTCTCTAAGCAAGTATTTCGACAGGGAAAATAAGTATTCCACGCTTGAACAGGTGACCGATTACATTAAGCGTTACGGTAAGACAGCGCTCTTCGAGCTCTTCTTCATATTCCAGGATAAAGACAGCAGCATGAAACAGATCTCGAAGATCGGGATCACTACCGTATCTAACGCCGTGCTTTCGAGCGGTAACGTCTATCCCGCCGCCATAGACAGCGGAAACATCGAAGGCTATCTCATGGTCATGATAAAGGGGTCGGACAGTACCGAACTTGCCGAGGGGATGCTGAAGTACAAGATCATCAGTTATTCGCTCAGGCTCATATTCCTCCTTTTGGTCACGGCGCTCTTGATGATACTTTTTTATCACGACTATTCGGCGAAGATGAGGCTTGCCAGGGACATGGCGGAGATAAAGGCCTCCAACGACGGGCTTACCGAGCTGCATACCCACGAACATTTCATGAAAGCCCTCGACATAGAAGTGGAAAAGGTGAATATATACGACACCCCTCTGGCGCTCCTCATGCTCGATATAGACCATTTCAAGAATTTTAACGATACCTACGGACATATGGCGGGCGATGCCGTGCTCCAGGAGGTGTCGAAGATAATAAGGATCAGCACCAGGGCAAGCGATATTCTTGCCAGATACGGCGGAGAGGAATTTTCCGTAATAGTACCTTATGTCGCCAAGCCCGGGGATATCGCCGGACGCCGGCGCATAGCGGACTTCCTGCGCGAGATAAAGAATGTGGCGGAAAGGATACGCAGGAACGTCGAAGAAAATACAGTCGAGTTCAATTCGAACTCTCTTAAAGTAACTATAAGTATAGGCGTAGCGTTCTATTACAAGAAGGCGCATGGCCTGGCGACCGCGGACCTTATACAAAAAGCCGACAGCGCGCTTTACCAGGCAAAGCGGCATGGAAGGAACCGGGTGTGCATAAACCGCGGATTGGTGACGGACGAACGCGATGACTATAAAAAGAACGATCAAGATAAGAAGGCTAACGCCTAAAAGCGTGCGGCCTTACGCTGTTATAATAGACAGCGCGTGTGTTAAAGATGACGGAAGAAAGAACTGTTTCGGCATATTGCTCAAAGAAAAGTCCAAAGGGTGGCGGATAGGATATCTGATAGTGCGTGATAAGACGATACCGCGCCTCGAGAGCCATCCCGATTCTTTAGAAACTTTTGAACCCGTATCCGGGAAGACGGTAATAGCGTTCGCGCCGGCGCTACATCCGGATAAGGCAAAGGTCTTTCTGCTCGATAAAGGCGTCGTCGTAAAAAAAGGCGTATGGCATGACGTGGCCCCTCTCTCAAAAAGGTCCGAAGTAAAGATATTCGAGAATATAGAGGTCAAGACTTCCTACCATAAACTGGCAGAAAAAATAGTCATATAGATCGAAACGATATGCGCACATTGAAAACTAACCTTGTAATCGCAGTCTTATTGTTCTTATCCGTCTCGACCGCCGCTGCCGATGCTACCCAGAGATCCATAAAAGACCCCGCAGGCCTTGCAGCCGATTTTTACCGCTCCGCTTACCTTTTTGAGTCCGCAGGCGATTATCTCAAAGCATCAGAAGGATATGTATTTATACTCGCCAATTATCCCGACGACCAGGATACGGCCAGGGCATCATTTGAACGGTTAAAGGGCATATATGAAAAGGTGCTCGGCGGATTGCCGCCGCCGTCGCAGCTGGACCAGGGGTTCTATCTTTCCTATCTCAGGAATATCTACAATAATTATAAGACCGAAGGCCAGTATGAGAAAGCCATTCGTGTCCTGAAAAGCCTTACGAAGATCGAAGAGAGGCCGGAGTATTTAAGCGACCTTGCCAACATCTATCTTTACGGTCTGAACGATCCGAAACAAGCCATCGAATATTTTGAAAAATCGATCTCTCTGGGCACAGCAGATTACAAGGTCGATACGGACCTAGGCCTTGCGTACGAACTTTTCGGCGATCATGAGAGAGCCGTTGCCTCATACAGGAAAGCGGCAAAGGCATCGCCGTCCGACCCATGGGTCATATATGGCCTGAACAGAGTGAAGGGGATAGAGCTTGCCGCCGATAAACAGCTTATAAAAGACTGGTTCTTCATCGGACCTTTTTTCCCGCAGGATATGAGTGAGAACGCGGAAGATGCCTGGGTAGCCGCTATAGATACGGCTCAAGCCTTCAAAACATCCTCCGGAGATACACGAATTTGGCTGAGGCCGTATGCCCGCGATGAGTACGGTTTCGTGAACCTGAACAGCGTATGCCAGCCGGCAAGTTTTGCCTCGGCGTACGCCATGACATATATATACTCTCCCGAACCCGCGAGGGTCCTTTTTAAGGCAGGCAGCGATGACGGGATAGTCATGTGGCTTAACGGCAAGAAGGTGTGGGATAATCCGACTAAACGTCCTGCCGCTCCGGATGATGATACGGTAGAGGTACCTCTCGAGCGTGGCTGGAACAGTATAGTGCTTAAGATCACCCAGGATTGGGGAGGGTGGGGGTTCTATTTCAGGGTGACGGATCAAAAAGGCTCAGCAATACCTGACCTCATATTCGATCCTGGTAAGGATGAGCTCCGTATGCGCGAATCTCTCGCAGTCAAGCATAAGGAAAAGATGCTGAAGCGGGCCACATATTTTTCTTTATACGGCGTTCTCCTCCTTTTCGGTATTATTCTGGCATATCTCATCATCAGTAACGTGCGTACGATGATCACGATAAGGCAGATGCGTAAAGATTTTTCATCGAGCATAACGCATGACCTGAAAGGCCCGGTCTCTGCTATAATGATATCGGCTGAGATGCTTCTCGACGGCAGCGTGAAAGACCCCGCCCGGCAGAAAGAATATTACCGGGCGATCGCCGGCGAGGCAGGGAGACTCAACAGGTATATACACAAGATACTGGAATTCGCCAGGGAAAAGAAGAAGAAAGATCCTTACGTCCTTAAAAGGATGAATATCGTACCGGTCCTGGAGCGCGCTGTTACTTTATATAAAGAGGAGAGCGTTTCGTCGGGCCTTGAGATAACATTCAAGAGGGACAGGGAAGAGATATTTGTAAGGGCGGATGAAGGGGCGCTGACGCAGGCGGTAATAAACCTTTTGAGCAATGCCGATAAATATTCTCTCTCTGACAAAAAGATCGAATTGAGCGTATCGCTGACGAGAGATAAAGTTGAGATAGCGGTGAAAGATCATGGTATCGGTATTGCGAAAAAAGACCGCGCAAAAGTGTTCAAGAAATATCACAGGGCGGACAATGCCCTGAAGGCGGGCGTACAGGGTATAGGGCTGGGGCTTGCGTTCGTGAAAAATATCGTAGAGTACCACCGCGGCAGTATACGATTAGAGAGTACGCCAGGCGAGGGGAGCGTTTTTTTAATAGAGCTTCCGGTTGAAGCATAAAAAGAAAGACAAGGGCCGGCCGTTATGAAGAAGATCTTGGTCATAGAGGATGAGAAGCAGATACTTCGCGCCGTTAGGGACGCGCTGGAGAATGAAGGATTTTTTGTGCTTGCCTCAGGCGACGGCAGCGCCGGTTATGAGATCGCCTTGAAAGAATCGCCCGATCTGATAGTGCTTGATATCATGCTTCCCGGGATGGACGGGTTTGAGATCTGCAGGAAGCTGCGGCAAAAAAATAAAACACTTCCTATTATAATGCTTACCGCCAGAGATGATGACGATGATAAGGTTAAGGGCCTTGAGATGGGTGTCGACGATTATGTTACAAAACCGTTCAGCGTAAAGGAGCTCATCGCGCGCGTAAAGAACAGGCTTGAGCGTTCGAAAGCGCTGAAAGACCATCCGGACCCCGTCGAAGGGGCCGTAACGTTCGGTAAGATAAAGATAGATTTCGCAAAGATGGAAACATATAAGGATAATAAACCCGTCATATTTACCAAGAAGGAGTACGACATTCTCCGGTATATGATAAAGCGAAAAGGAGAGGTGGTCACGAGACTTGAGCTCCTGGAAGCGGTTTGGGGATTCAGCTCTTCGCCGCTTACCCGTACCATCGATACATTCATGTCGAGGATCAGGAAAAAGCTCGAGAGCGACCCTTCCAGGCCCCGCTACCTTATGAGTATCAGAGACGCCGGATATAAACTCAACATATAGGCCTAAGCGCCTTATAAAAAAGTCACACAGCTTTAACATTTCTTTTGCGTTTCCGTCACCACAAAACTCGCCCGATCGTGTATATTCTTCTGTGATGATAAAAATAAGGAGAGGATCATGAAAAAAATATTGATTTGCTTGTCGATGATGGCCATTTGTTTTGCGGCCGTCGCTGTGACAGAAGCCGCTGCCGACGTATACACCTATTATTCCAACGGCCGTTTACAATCGAAGACTCTCGACGCTCCCGACGCGTCAGGGGCTGTATGCTACCATTACCTGAATGAGAATTTTAAGCTGCGCGGTTACGGCAGGATCGATAGACAGGTCCTCGCGCAGAAAAATGGGGAAGGTGCGATCGCTTATGCTTTTACGTATCAAAGTTCGACGAGCGAAGTAGTAAGGATCAAAAGGTGCTACGGCACTGTAAGCTATTCCAGCCCAGGGAACCCGGTATTTTCCAACCTCGTAGTCACTTACCTATATTATACGAGCGGCCGGATACAGACGAAATCATTTGTGAATCCGGACCAGTACGGCAATAAGACATATTATTATTACAACGAAGCCTTCTATACCGATGCAAACGGTACCCGCGGCAGGCTTATGAGGGTCTATAAGGCTGACGGAAGTATCCTGGTATACCAGAGCTATTATACGGGGACAGATATTCCACAGCTGGTCAGAGAATATGATAAGAGTATGAGAGCGGTCGCTACATACAGTTATTACCCCAAGACAGGATACCTGCAGTATAAAGCGCTGGCCGCTCCGGATGCCAGCAAGAATAAATATTTCCATTATATGAACGAGAACTTTGAAGGCAAAGGATATGGAAGAATAGATAAACTGGCGCGTTCTGTAAAAGATGCAGAAGGGGCTCTTGGATATATCTATACATATCACGGGACCACCGGGGTGATAGCTACAAAGCGGCTATATGCCAGAGTATATTACTCATCTCCTGTGAGCCCTCTCTTTTTGAACATTATCGCTACTTATAGTTATAACGAAACCGGGATGCTCGTGAAGAAAGCGCTCTCGAACGGGACTACGTATACCTATTATACGGATACCGGATTTCTTGCGTCTGTCGCCAGGCCCTCGCCGGACGGAGCCGGGATCATCTATACCCATTATCTCAATGAACAGGATGCCTGGAATATTGGCCACGGCAGGGAAGATATAGAAGAGAAGGCCGCCGCGGATGCTTCCGGTAATAAAGTGTATTATTACACATACGAAGGAGATTCGTATGTGCGCTCATCCACCGAAGGCTATCAGGTGGTAGACAATACGACCGACCCGGGATACCCCATATTGATCTCGTATTACGCCAGCGGCAATATAAAGGCAAAGAAATATACCCGGCCTGTCTATGATCCGTACCCTGTCTCGGTTTATATGTATACCTATATAGATGAAGACTACTATGGCGGTCACCGCGGCAGGATCGCGTCGAGAAAGACGAGTTCCGGGTATATGTTTTAC
Source organism: Candidatus Omnitrophota bacterium (assembly GCA_041667225.1). Classification (GTDB taxonomy): domain Bacteria; phylum Omnitrophota; class Gorgyraeia; order 2-01-FULL-45-10; family 2-01-FULL-45-10; genus JBAYFK01. The sequence continues at coordinate 10,771 of JBAYFK010000008.1, read as the reverse complement.
ACATACTACGGAAATACCGAAACGTTATCCGGTATCGAGTACAGGGACCTCTCCGATGTTGTTTACAGGATAGATACGTTCTATGAGAACGGCAGGCTTGAAGGGTCCTACCATCTCCAGCCTGACGAACAAGGAAATGTATATTACCACTATATAGACGAAACGTGGGAAGGCTCGGATCATGGAAGGCTTGATGCATCCCAACTTGCAGTGCCGAATGAGAAAGGGGAAGCGGCTTTCGAATATACATATTACAGCAGGCTGTGGCCGCCGCCTTTCTCCGACACCAGGACCGCCACCGTTCACTGTATATATTCGTATCTGGACGAGGGCCGCGCGATACCGTATGCCGCATATGAATATGACCGTGAAGGCAACCTGATAAATACGGTAACTTATGCGGTCACCTACTACGAGTCCGGGAGAAAGGAATCCGAAACGCTTTCGACCGCGGATGAGTACGGATGCATATACTACCATTACATGGACGAAGATTGGGCAGGCGCCGGATACGGAAGAGTGGATAAGAAAGGGTTCGCATCGCCCGGAGAGTACGGTGAGATCGCCGAGGAATATCAGTATTTTCCCGGGAGCGATCTCATCTCCTCCATGAATATCTATACGGGCGCCGACTACAGTAACCCGTCCGCTCCGGTCTTCACAAGCAATGCGCCGGACGGTTCCAGGGAAGTCGCGTTCGACGAGACATACGTATATGTTATCTACTACAAAAACAACTACAAGCGCGTACTCAAGACCAGGACTACTTATCTGGACGACGCCAAGACGGTCATATACGGCGAGTGGGAATACCAGTACTATTATAATTACATGGGTATCCCGGGTAACGACCAGAATATCCTGATCAAGAACGTATACCACTGTCCTTCGGCGACATTCCAGTATTACCAGTCGGGCGATGTCCGTTCAAAGCGCCTTGCCGTTGCAGACGGCGACGGCCGTATATCGTACGAATATGATGAAGCCGGAAGGATCACAAAAGAGATGCTCGCCTCGGCGGACGCGTCCGGTGCAATTGGGTTTGAATATTTTTACGACGCATCCGGGCAAAAAACGGGAGAGCGTGTATATAAAGTATCGAGTTATACCGATTACCAGTTCGTCACTATTGGCGGCGAGAGAGTCTGGAAATATACCACGATCGTAGATGAGTACGGCAGGAAGCGCATGCAGTTCGCGTTCGATCCTTTGAACGGGAACCCTCCGGCGTACGCCGTACATTACCATAAGCCGTCGAATAGTTACTGGACCGAAGCGCTATGGGGCACGATCGTTATAGAGGACACGATGTCCGGCACACAGCTTATCGAGCGCGCCGTCTTCACCGTAGACCCGCTCGACCCGTATGACAAGACAAAATGGTCCAATAAACGAGTGATCGATATGAATACGTGGGTAGGATTTTCCGCGTCTGCATCGATCGATCCGTCTTCATTCATCTGGTACAGCTCCAACCTTCCGGAACTTACGCCTGAGAAGACAGTCATCCTTTATGAGTCACAAAGGCCTTTCATAAAATTTGACAGCCGCACAGGTATCACCTATGAATATGAAGATAGCGAAAGCGGCCGGGTCCTTAAAGAGACCTCACCCGACGGTAGTTACAGGGTGTTTACCTATGATGGAGCTTCGAAAGACCCTGCGAAGGAAAAACGTTATTCTGCATCAGGTAAACTGCTCGAAGAACGAATAGCGATGGCGCAAACCGAAGAATTCATAAAGATGGCGAATCTGGCATGGAGTAATTACGGCCACGACTTAGGTATAGATGTATGCGCTGCCACAGCCGGAACGCATGACGGGTATTCTGCAAATCCTGCCCGTTTGTATAATAAGCTCGCCAAGTGGGAAGGCCAGTATGTCAGGATATTCCTATTCTGCGACCTGAGGGCCGGCATCTCTTTTGCCGCCGACGGCACTCCCATAGGGTTTAACGACACGGCTACGGTGTATGCGGATATGCAAGCCCTTCTTAACACCGCGGCAGCGCTCAATATCAAACTCATCCCGACACTCCTTGATTACAGGATGGCTGACAACGTTAGCGGAGATTATTGGGGAGAGCACCCGGACCTGATAACGGACCCGGTCAAACGCGCCGAGCTCATCAGGATATTCTCCGGGTTCATCTCCGACTTACAGACCTTCGCCAACAACGACGCTATATACGCATGGGACGTGATGAATGAACCCGAGATGTCGTGTGAATCTAGGGAGAACGTAGTCCAGATGGAAGGCGAGAACGGTATGAAGGAGTTCGTCAAGCGCCTGATCGAGATGATACACGTATACGCGCCGGGGTCGAAGGTAACGGTAGGGAGCTTCGAGAAGGGCGATATGATACGTCATTGGGCCCCTCTCGACGCGGAGGCGAACCGCAACGTCGACATTCTGCAATTCCATTATTACGACGGTATGAGCGCATGGCACGCATCAGATTATGAAAGGCTTGATCACCACACCGCGTCTCTCGACCAGATCGTAGATCTGGCGGGCAGGCCGGTCATCGCCGGGGAGCTCAGCCCAACGTATGTAGAGTCGAAGATAGAGACGCTCGCAGACCACGGCTACGGCGGCGCTCTATTCTGGGATGATGTAGATAACCCGGAATTCAACATGGATCCGGAGGAGGTACAGGCTCTCAAGGACTGGTTCTACGGATATTCATACACATATTATGAGTCGAGCGGACTTGTTGCGTCAGAACGCCGCCCAAGCTCCGATGGTTCAGGATGGATATACCGCCATTACCGGAATGAGGACCTCAGCCATTTTACCGGCGCGCCGAACGGCGAGCATGGACACGGAAGGATAGACCAGGAGGTCCTGGCGATGGTCGATGCGGACGGCGCAAAGGGGTATGAGTACGAATGTTACTTCCCGTCGGGGATAAAGGTGAGACGGAGCTACCATACCGTTACCGCCGTAGATTCAACTACCGTTGTATTCAGCGATCCGGTATCCGTGACGTATTATAATACGGACGGCACCGTATCGGGCAAAGATTGGATCTCGACATACTATGCGGACACTTGGTACAAGAGTTCCGATGTCTTCGCTTCTCCTGACCAGTGGGGGAATGTATATAAATATTACATAAACGAGCGCGACCAATGGCAGTGCGGCCATGGGCGTGAGCTGCTGGAATTGAGGGAGACTGCGGATGGGGACGGCGCGAAAGGTTATAAATACGACTATGACGGCGACAGTTATAACCGTATAGGAATATGGAAATATCAGGATATATCTTACGATGATCCCAACAATCCGCAGCTTATAGGGTTGATCTCGCATGAGATGTGGGGCGCCCCCGAAAGCCTTCAGCAGAGTTACCGAGATCCTGAGATGGAAGAACGCCTCATCCTGCAAGAGAATATGCAGCAGGATCAGGATGAACTTGAAAATGCCGGCATAACTGCGCTCAGTACGAATACCTATATCGAGAACAGCCAGAATACCGCGCTTACACAGCAATAAATCATAGATCTCACCAATACGGCGGCGGAAAATCCATATCTGCCGCCGTATCTTCTTTTCTCTTGCGCCCCGGGGCGCTATCGGGTAAAATAATCACACCATTTCGTTAATAAAGGCTTTATTATATGCGCGCCCACGTAGCTCAGCTGGTAGAGCAACGGTTTCGTAAACCGTAGGTCAGTGGTTCGATTCCACTCGTGGGCTCCATTCTTTTTAGGAGGGTTTCTTGGCGGGATTCAGGGATGTCCTCAAAAATAAAAATTTCTTTTTGCTCTGGATGGGCCAGCTCATATCGAACTTCGGCGACAGGCTCAACCAGATGGCTCTGGTCGCTCTTGTGTATCAGAGCAACCCCGGATCCGAAGTCGCGCTCGCAAAACTCATATCATTTACGATCATACCGGTATTCATAATAGGCCCTCTGGCAGGCGTCTGGGTAGACAGGTTCAACCGTAAGAGCATAATGGTGGTATCCGACATTTTGAGGGGCATACTCGTCCTTTCCATTCCTATGTTCGTCATGGCTAAACAGATCCTGCTCGTCTATCTGGTCATATTCCTCATATTCTCGATATCGCGTTTCTTTATACCATCCAGAATGGCCCTGATACCGGACCTTGTTTCAAAAGATAAACTATTGGTAGCCAATACGCTTCAGGATACGACCCACATGATAGGGAATGTGATCGGTCTCATGGTAGCGGGAGTCATAGTAAATATAAAATATGTGGGAGCGATAGGTGGGTTCTATATAGACGCCGCGAGTTTCTTCGTTTCGGCTTTTCTTATAGGGATGATAGTACAGAAGAGGCTCCCCGTGGAATTGGATGAGGACGTAAAAGAGACGAAAGAGGTGTTGGGCAAAGCGATCAGGCGCTCCTTCTTCCACGAGATAAAAGAGGGGGTAGGCTACCTTATTAAATACAGCAATATGCGCTTTGTCATAGCCGTCTTTGCCCTCCTGATGGCAGGCATCGGGACGATATCGTGCGTCATCATAGTCTTCGTGCAGGATGCTTTCGGTACGGCTACAAGGGATATCGGGTTCTTGGGCGTATTTTTAGTCGCAGGCTTATTTCTCGGGACCGTTCTTTACGGCAGGTTCGGCCAGAAAATACGTAAGCGTAAGATGGTATTGTGGAGTTTTGTTGCCGCCGGAATATCGATAATCCTGTTCACTTTACTCGTCGGTAAATATCCGCTCATAATAGTGGCCGGTATCGCCGCCGGCATGATAGGCGCGGCCGTCAGCCCTATAATGGTATCGACAAATACGCTTACACAGGAGACGATCCCGCCTGAAGCAAGAGGCAGGATATTCAGCTCTCTCGAAGTCGTGATACACTTGGCGTTCCTGGTATTTATGTTCCTGGCGGCTTATATGGCTAAATATGTAGATAGGTTCTGGATACTTGTGATGACTGGGGCCGTATTTTCAATATCCGGCCTTGGCGGGATTCTTATCGATAATAAACGGCAGAGAGCTGCTATTTCTTAGAGCCGGTTTTATCTTTTTTAAGAGTGTCCAGGCAGACTTTGTAATAGTTGCAAACCGGGCAGCAGACGTTCTCTTCGCCCTTTTCGCCTCTATACCATTTAGTCTCGCATGTCCAGTATATCTGGCATGTTTCACAGCAGTTAAGTTTGGTTTTACCCATGTTACCTTCCTTGGATTTATGTGGAACTGTTTATAAAATACAATATACAGAAAATAATGTCAATAGATATCTACCCCGGATGACCTATGGCGAACGAGATGTTAAGGAAAAAAATAATAAGCCTGGCGGTTTTATCAACTTATATAGCGCTGATATTCAGCACCCTATCGGTCATGCCGGCTGTCTTCAAGGCCTTACGCAAGTGGGGCGGCCGCTCTTTCGATGTTACGGCAAATTCGGTCATGATAGCTTTGCCGGTCATCCTGCTCACGGTCTTGAGCCGCAGGCTCAAACGTAACAGGCTCATTGTCTATACCGGCATTCTCCTCATAGGCTTGATCTACGCGGGGCTGATAAAATATATAAACCCGTCGATAGCGGAGAAGGTGCATCTTTTTGAGTACGGCCTGCTGAGTTATCTTGCATTAAAATTCTTCGACGGCCTATTCCCGGCCGCTATCAATTATATTGGAGCCGCGGCTGTATTCAGCATAACAGGTTATTGTGACGAGCTTATCCAGGGTATATTGCCGAACAGGGTATACGATATACGGGATGTAGCGATGAATGTGATAAGCGGATCTTTAGGCCTGGCGTTCGTCATGCTTCTGCGGTATGGATGTTCCGTTCCCTCTCCCCGGGCAGGCAATTGACATTTGCTGACGTTATTGTATAATAATAAAATATATCCGTCACCTTCAAGCGCAAAACGATAGTTTAGAGGTTTTTAGATGCCATATAGATTTTACGGTGGAGTTCATCCCGATCCCTTCAAGCACCTGACCCAAGACAAACCCACAAAAAGAACATTTATCCCTGCTAAGGTAGTGATCCCGCTTTCTCAGCATACAGGATCCCCTGCCGAACCGGTCGTTGCCGTAGGCGACGATGTCGAGGTCGGAGCCCTTATAGCCAAGGCCACAGGATATATCTCGAGCCCCGTACACGCTACAATAGGCGGCAAGGTGACCAAAATAGCCTATACTCCCACGCCGGTGATGGCAAGGACGCTCTCGATAACTATCGAATCATCCGGAGGCGACCAGGAGTTTAAACCGAGACCCCGCCCGGATGCCGGAGCGCTATCCAGGGAGAACCTTCTGGATATAATCAAAGATGCCGGGATCGTAGGCATGGGTGGAGCCGCCTTTCCCGCATATGTAAAACTTTCCCCTCCTAAAAATAAGACGATAGATTCGCTGATATTGAACGGGGCGGAGTGCGAACCGTATCTTACCTGTGATCACCGTCTGATGCTTGAAAGATCGAAAGAGATCATAAAAGGGCTGGAGATCTCCGCGAAGATACTGGATTCGAAAGACATATATATTGCCGTAGAGGATAATAAGCAGTCGGCTATATATACTATGGAAAAGACGCTCCGCTCGTTAGCTACCGGCAGCAGGAAGATCAAAGTGATCGTATTGAAGACCGTATATCCTCAAGGCGCGGAAAAGCAGGTGATAAAAGCGGTGCTAAACAGGACCGTTCCGGCAGGAGGGTTGCCAATGGATGTCGGATGCGTCGTGCAGAACGTCGGCACTGTATTTGCCATTTACGAGGCCGCATACCTGGGGAAGCCCATGATCGAGAGGAATATGACGATAACGGGCGATTGCGTTAAAGATCCTGTAAATATAAACGTAAGGTTCGGGACCCTTCTCGGAGACCTTGCTCCGGCGTTCGGCGGATTTTCTAAAGAACCTAAAAGGATCGTCGCGGGCGGTCCGATGATGGGCATTGCGCAATATACGATGGATGTACCGGTCATCAAGGGGACGAGCGGTATACTATTTTTGTCCGATGGCGCTGTTGACAAGTCTAAAGAGAGCGTATGTATAAGATGCGGAAAGTGCGTCGACGTCTGCCCGATGAAACTTGTACCCACGACGCTCATGAACAATATCAAAAAAGAATTTTTCAAAGAAGCAAAAGATCTCGGGTTGATGAACTGCTTTGAATGCGGCGCCTGCGCGTATTTCTGCCCGGCCAAGATACCGCTTCTCGATTACATGAAGTTCGGAAAAGCGAAGGTATAGATATATGGCTCAAGGACCGATAGAAGTATCGATAGCTCCTCATATAAAGGATAAAGAGACGACCCGCGGTATCATGTGGGGCGTCACGATAGCGCTTATACCGGCCGGTGTTGCAGGAGTATTCATATTCGGTCTCGGCTCGCTGACAGTAATATTGGCGTCGATCGTTTCCGCCGTGATATCCGAAGCCCTGATCCTCGCGGTCAGGAAGAAAGAGATGAAGACCGTTTACGACGGCAGCGCCGTGCTGACGGGCCTGCTCCTGGCGTATAATCTCCCGCCGAACGTTCCATTATGGATCCCTGTAACGGGATCTGCGTTCGCGATCATAATAGCTAAACAGGTATTCGGCGGCCTGGGGCATAACATATTCAATCCTGCTCTTGCCGGACGGGCATTTCTCATGATATCGTGGCCGGCATACATGACTTCATGGCATAACCCAAGGTGGGCGGCCGACGGCGTTACTACCGCCACTCCGCTTGCGGCCGCTAAGCTTAAAGGATCGGCCATGCTCAGTAACGTCTCCGGCTGGGACCTTTTTATCGGCAACCATGGCGGCTGTATAGGTGAAGTGTGTATTATCGCATTGGCTATAGGATCCGCATACCTCTTTATAAAAAAATATATTACATGGCACATACCGGCCTCCTATATACTGACGGTGGCGGTCATGAGCTGGGTCTTTAACGGAAGATCCGGGCTATTTACCGGCGACGCGCTATTCTTTGTTATGGCCGGAGGGCTTGTGCTCGGCGCTTTCTTTATGGCGACGGATTATGTGACAAGCCCTTTAAGCGCTAAAGGCAGGCTTGTATTCGGGATAGGATGCGGGCTCCTCACTTTCGTGATAAGAAAATTTTCAGGGTACCCGGAGGGCGTCTCATACGCCATCCTTATAATGAACGCGGCTGTGCCCATCATAGACAGATATACGATACCTAGATGGTTTGGGTGGAAAGATGAACGAGCGGGGTCTAAATGAACCAGATGTTTAAATTCGGGATGATATTAGGCGTTATATGCCTTTTAGCTACGCTTGTACTGGCCGCGACATATCAGGTGACTAAGCCGAAGATAGAAGCACAAATGCGCCTGGAGGAACAGGCCGCGCTGAAGGCGATACTTCCCGCCGCGGACTCTTTTAAAGAAAAGACCCTGGACGGCATAGAATATTTTGAAGCCTTTAAAGGCGGGTCTCTGTCGGGGTATTGTTTGAAGATCACGGCAAGCGGTTACGGCGGATACATAAGATTGATAGCGGGTATAACTCCCGACGGTGTTATAAAAGGAGTGCGTATCCTCGAACACCAGGAGACGCCGGGCCTCGGGTCCCAGATAGACCAAGTGAAGCCGGGTGAAAAAGATCCGTGGTTCTTAAGGCAGTTCGTAGGCAAGTCCGCGAGAACCGTTGCTGTAAAAAAAGATATAGACGCGATAACGGGCGCAACGATATCGAGCGAAGCCGTTACGGGCGCGATACGTACGGGCGCCGACGTATTTCTTTTGAAGGTAAAACGATGAAGATGATGGGCGAATTCATAAAAGGGTTGTGGCGCGAGAATCCAACGTTCAGGATAGTCCTCGGCCTATGTCCCACGCTGGCCGTTTCGACGAGCGTATCTAACGGTATAGGTATGGGCGTCGCGGCTACGTTCGTTCTTATAGGCAGCAATATATTCGTATCCCTCGTGCGTAATATAGTCCCTGAAAAAGTGCGTATCCCTTGCTTCATAGTGATAATAGCCACTTTCGTAACTATCGTCGACCTTTTCATGAAGGCATATTCACCCGCCTTGAGCAGGTCGCTCGGGATGTTCGTGCCGCTCATCGTCGTCAATTGTATAGTTCTCGGCAGAGCCGAGGCGTTTTCGTCTAAAGAACCGCCGCTACGGTCGATAATGGATGCTCTCGGTATGGGGATCGGGTTTACATGGGCGCTTATACTCATTTCGGCCATCAGGGAGCTCCTCGGCAATGGTTCGATAGCGGGTATTTATATTAGCAGATCGTTCGAGCCGCCGCTATTCATGATACTTGCGCCGGGCGCGCTCCTTACGATAGGGCTCCTGATAGGAATGATAAATTATTTTACGACGAAGAGGCGGTAGATGGACCTTTCGAGCTACATACTGATATTGATCAGCACGGTATTCATAAATAACTTCATATTATCGAGGTTCCTGGGCCTATGCTCATTCATAGGTGTATCGAAAAATTCCACTCCGGCAGTGTCGATGGGCCTGGCGGTCACGTTCGTGACGACGATGGCCTCTATGATCACATGGTTAATATATAACTTCATACTTTTACCGTATCACCTGGAATATTTGAGGACTATCAGCTTCATCCTTGTCATAGCGTCCTTTGTGCAGTTCGCGGAGATAATAATACAGAAGAAGGCGCCGGCTCTTTACAAGATATTCGGTATCTACCTTCCGCTCATCACCGTGAACTGCGCAGTATTCGGCGTGGCGGTCCTTAATACGGATGTTTTTTTTCTGCACGGCCAGGCGGTGCCCAATAGTTTCATTAAAGCGGTCGTGCAGGGTTTCGGAGCGGGCGCCGGTTTTACGCTTGCAATGCTCCTTATGTCGGGGATACGGGAGAGGCTCGAATTTGCCGACGTGCCGCATTGCCTAAAGGATGCGCCTATAACTTTCATAATAGCGAGCCTCATGTCTTTGGCGTTCCTCGGTTTCAGCGGGTTTAAAATATGATGATACAGATATTGATACCTGTAGCGGCGATGGCGGCGCTTGGCCTGATATTCGGAGTCGGGCTGGCGTATACGCTGAAATTGTTCGGTATAAAGATAGATCCGGAGATCTTCAGGATCATTTCGCTTCTTCCCGGCGCCAACTGCGGCGCGTGCGGGAAGCCGGGCTGCGCGGCTTTTGCCGAAGCGCTGAAGAAAGGGGAGGCTGTGCCTGCCGGATGCGTCGTGAGTAATGACGAGGCGCGCCGTTCCATAGCCGAGCTTCTCGGTATCGAACATAAGGCCGGGGCTAAGAAGACCGCTGTAGTTCTGTGCAACGGCGGGATGAGGGCCGCGGACAAATTCGTTTACAGGGGCTTAAGGACGTGCAAAGCCGCATCGCTCGTCTTTGGCGGGCAAAAGGCTTGCGGATTTGGTTGCCTAGGGTTCGGTGATTGTGTTATAGTATGTCCGTTCGCAGCTATAAAGATGGGTACGGACGGCTTGCCTGCAGTAGATCCGGAAAAATGTACAGCTTGCGGTAATTGCGTAAGAGAGTGTCCGAAAAAGATTTTTGTTTTAATGAAGTCGTCGTCAAATTATTATGTTAAGTGCAGTTCCAAGGAACCTGGCGGTGTGACTGCCAAGGCGTGCAAGTCTGGATGTATAGCATGCCTCAAATGCCAGAAGGCGTGCCCTACAGGGGCGGTAAAAGTGGAGTCGAACCTGTCGAAGATAGATCCTGACAAGTGCCAGAACATAGGCAAGTGTTTTGAGGTCTGTCCGACGAAAGTAATAGTAAAAAGGAGTGATGAAAGATGACAGAGATAACCAAAGATAATTTTGCCAAAGAAGTGGCCAATTCCAAAGAACCTGTC
>JBAYFK010000007.1:0-18994 GCA_041667225.1 Candidatus Omnitrophota bacterium | reverse complement strand
CCGGAAAGTAAAGGTTTATTAATAAAGGTCCCCATTGTACTGCACAGTGCAGCTTACTACCGTATCATCCCCTGAAGGCTTGTCTATGTACCTTACCACGACCTGGTCGCCTATTCCAAGGTCGGAAAGCTCTATCGTATCATTGCTTTTATAAAACTTTGCACCATCAGGCACCGAAAGGCGTACATCATTAACTACAAGGACCGATCCAACCCAATCAACGGAGGTCACCGATCCGTCTATCTCTTCCATGCGTCCCACCTCTTCAGCATCCTGGCAATAACACGGCATTATGCACGTAATGGATAATAATGCGCAAAGCACTACATTAATCCTGCCCAAACATACCTCCTTGGTTTTATTCCTATACCTCTATATTAATAGACGCTATATTCATCACACCCGCATGATCGGCATAATAAGTGACTGTGACACGATCGCCTATATTGACTTCTGAGAACCATGTGGGCCGTTTATCCTTAGTGATCATCGCTTCCTTCGGGACCGAAAAGAAAGCGTCGGCAGTACCGCGGTTGACCACATATCGTATACCGATCTTAGACTCTACCCAGTTCACGAAGGAGACTATCCCTGAAAAAGTATATAGCTGCCTCTTCTCAACTTTTTCCTGGCAGTGAACCGGAACGGCCGTATTTATACCTATAAACAAGACGATACCCAGGACCAATAAAACTGAAAGAGCGCGTAAGCTCACCAGTATAACCTTCTGAAGCGTTCGGAATACCTCTTTATCCACTCAAGGGACGCCTCTTCGAGCGACACTTCTTTGCCGAGCTGCCTGCTCCACAGGTGGCGGAACTCGTTTATCAGGTATACCTGCTCCCTCAACTTTACCTTGAACGCGTCCCTCACCCTATAAAAATGGGCTCCTATATTGTACATCTTCGTTTCCGGATTCCTGCGGCAGTGTACTACCTTTGCCGTAATATGGAACTCTTTATCCTGAAAAGGCATCGTTATCTTTATAGTGCTCCCGATCTTTGCCGGACGCCGGGCTGAAAAGAGAAGCCCGCCTATACTGACATCGAGGGTCGTCGTCCGGGAGTTATGCCCATTCCCTTCTTTGGAATTTCTGTCGATCTTATAGCTCAGCGGTATGTGGAGCGGGTGGCGTATAAAATGCCTCTTCTCCGCTATGGGAAGCCTGTTAACGATATGTCTTGTGGTATATTCTCTTGTCTTTTGCATGAAATTTTGCCCTTCCTCGCGGCTCCTCGTCGTTTTAAGCCGCCGCTTGCAGCCTGTATATGTTCCTCAGATCTTCGTAATCGAGCGGACAGACAAATGGAAATATGATGTATACACTCGGGAATAACCTGTGTTTTTTCACCTTTATTTCAGGTACCCTAATGGCGTCGTCCAGATTGAACGCGAGCTCAAGAGTAAGCGTCAGTATCTCCATGAGGCGCGTATAGCTGTCTACCGTTAAATACCTGTTATTCACCCCTGCCATAAAGACGCTGGCGTCCTGTCTCAGGGTCTCAAAATCTTTTGACGCTACCGAACTGACTCCGGCAAGCACTATGACCTTAGCTTCACGGTTCGTCTCCTTAGCCTTCTCAAGCCTTATAGCCTTAATAAGTTCTTTGTCTTTTTTTATCAGGAGCAAGACATTCCTGGAAGAACAGAAGAGCCTTATGTGAGAAAGGAGAGGGTTGAGCGCATTATATTGCGGAAAACTATCGTGCTCATACCCTTTTATCCATGTTGTACCCAACGCTATGATGACCGGCCTTGCATCGTCCCTGGCCTGAATGCGCCGTATCAGATCGTAAAAAATTGCGGCGCTCATCTGGGCAGGGTCCGGATCGCTTTTAGGAGCGGCGCTCATTGCCTCTTCCGGGGCAGGTATCTTTTCCTTCTTTATATACACGCACGCATTTTCATCGATGGGTATCGCCTCTTCTTCGATACCGCCGCTCGTAAGAGAATATATCAGCCTTTCCACGGATCCGTCAGTCCTTCTCACGGGTATGGAAAATTCCCTGATCAAACCGGCGGTCCTGACCTCTTCCATGCCTTTTATGTCAAATCCCTGCAGAAGCGCTCTTCCGACGGGCCCCCTCTTCTTGATATGGCCCGTTATCATAGGTATCAAGGTGTGTTTCGATATCTGGGCCTTCAATGCCCTGCCTATGATTATGCTCATATCGGCAAAGGCCCACTTCTCATTGCTCTCTTTTCTGGACAACTCGTAAGAGGGTTTTGTAAGGAGCGGCGGAGAGAGCAATGACGCGCCGGACCCGGAATAAGCCCGGCCCGTTACGGACAGTGATACCCCGGCGATAATAATAGTTATTACCGCAGCTCGGATCCTGCTCGATAGGTCCCTATTGAGTGCCATATCCCACCTTTTAAGCGAAGATACTCTGTTGCTCAATAATGCCAGGCATGCTTAAAATAAAAAAGCAACCTCGTCTTTGACTAACGGGTTGCTCACTTATCTAGCGGCTCTTCTTCATAGGCCACGACCTTCTTCCTGATAGATACAGGTTACTCTTCCGTGAAAAAAAAGTCAATAAAATTATCTCCTATCTCCTGGACTTCCCGCCATGCGCCGCGAGCATAAAAAATCCCGTCTTAGGCGTAAAATTGTCGCAGAAGAATTTATATTCGATGCGGTATTCGCCGTCCCGTGGGACCTTAACCTCGATCGGCGGGACGATATCGGCCGTCTCTCCGGGCTTAATATCGTCTTTGAGGCTTATGCAGAACCATTTGCCGTTCCTCGTATCAAGCTCTTTCCAGGAATCTTTCCATGTTCCTTCATTCACGACCGTTACGCCCTGCGGAAGGAATAGCATGAAGACACCGTTAACCAAAGCCGATCCTTCGCCGTTCTCTATGCCCATCTTTATCGGTTTCTCGTTCTTATCCGCTATGAGCGCTCTCCCGTCCGGGACCGGGGCGATCTCGCCCTCATCGGACAGGCCGTATTCTCCGGGTGAGATGATGTAGAGGCCAAAGCGCGGCTCTGGCCTAACCTGCACGGAATTCGTGATGAGGCCCTGCACAGCCTTGTAAAGATCCGGCCGTCCTGTATAATGCCATACGATCCACGCCAGAACTCCCGCTATCAAGGCCACTCTGAGTACAGCTAAAAATGTTTCGAACAATTTTACAGACTGATCTCCTACGAACCGCCCTACGCTACCCATTGATCCTCCTTGATCGTTCCTCACCACAAGCTCTTTTGTCTGCGACGTTAAATAAAAAGTGGGGAGATTCCTCTTCACCGCGTCGCGCGCTATCGATTCGGATCTCGACCCAAGGACAAAGACGCGCTCGGTAGATTCTCTCAGAGGGTCTATGATCTTCGACAGCCTGTAATTGACCTGTTTGTCGGAGTCTATCCACGTCTCTTTTTCGGCCTGCAAAAGGGTTTCCGCCACGTTCATGAACTCTTCCCGCAGCGTATCGAACTTGCGCAGCTCCTGGGAATCCCCGTAGACCAAAGCTACCTTTGCGTGCATCTTCGAAGCGAGAAGCATCGCCTTCACCTCTTTTACGACCACCCTGTATTCGTCGTTAGTAAGGCCGAACTTCGCTCCGGTGAACGTCGCTTCTCTTTGGGCGTGGACCGTTATAAGCCGGTCATAGATGTCGTCTATCCATGAAATGACCTCTATGGCAAGGCTTGAACGCCGCTCTGCCTGGCGCGAAAAGAAACTGTTCATTACAGCCAATATAGTCGCCGCAAGCGCTCCTATAAAACCGGCAAGCAAAAATTCCATGATCAACCTCGTTATGAAATAAGCAGCATCGCTTTGAACGGCGCCGCGGATATGGAGACATCCCCGGTGAACGGGAAATCGAATAAAAGTATTGTGAATAATATAAGCGCCATCAATATAGTAAGCAGTATCGTCATTATGAAATGGGATTTGAAATTCTCCGAACCGAAGAAGAAGGTGAAGATTATCGTGGCGGCGTTCCCTATAAGGAGAACGACCCATAATACCGGGTGAATGCCCTTGCTAGAATCTACTATCCTCATCCTGCGCAGCTCGCTGACATCGTCGAGCTTTCCTACGGATTCCTCGAAAAATATCCTTTCAGTTTCGGTCTTGGGCGCATATGAGCTGTAGAGCGCCCATATCCCTTTCATCAGATCGCTCGTGTGTTTGCTCGCCTCGCCTTTAGCAAGAACGGGCCATTCTTCATGGGTTATGGACTTCGCGTACTCTATAAGACGGGTGCGCGCGTCGCTCTTCATCGGGTCCGACAAGCCTCCGGCCATCCTGTAAATATCGGCTATGCAGTTAGCTTCCTTCTCTACGTTAAGGCTTATCTTGTCGAAATTTTCCCACGTGATTATCACCGCGAAGGCGAGAAGCACCGCATACATAACGCCGAATGTCCCGAAAATAGCTCCGGCAACATCGTTATGGGATTTCAATTTCTGATGAGGGACCAGGCGTTTGACGAGGAAAAGGCCAAGGACCGATAATATCACCGAGATCGCAACTATCATTATTGCGAGAGGCAGGGTGGGGACACACAGCAGAAGCTTTTGTGTTACCGGCATAACTACTCCTCTTCTATCTCAAAACGGCATAGACATACATTACACTCGTAGACCGACATCTCATAGCGGGGTTCCACAAAGCGCGTATCAGAACTGCCGCATTTCGGGCATTGGACCGGCGGATGCCATTCCGTCATATGACCTCTCTATATCATCTTCCTGTCATATAATAGTACCCCAAATAGATATCTGCAAGAAAAATGTTTGTCTAGATATCCGGGGCCATGTATGGTATTATATATTTTATATGAAGATAAGAGAGCTGGCTCAGTTGATCGAAGGCATCGTTGAAGGCGATGGAGATATTGACATCAAAGGCATGAGCGGCATAGAAACGGCCAAACCGGGCGACCTCACGTTCGCCATGGATGAAGCATTTCTTGCCAGCGCAGAGAAGAGCCGCGCTTCCTGTATTTTGACCAATAATTCGGCAAGAAGATCCTCTAAAGCGCTCATCAAGGTGAGCAACCCGAAACTTTCTTTCCTTATAATCTATAACACGCTGAACACCCCAAAAGACAGGGAATCGTTCATACACCCTCTAGCTACCGTCTCTGACTCGGCGCATATAGGCAAGAATGTATGGATCGGTTCTAATGTAGCGGTCGAAGAAGGGGTTAATATCGGCGATCATGTCATCATAGAGAGCAACTCCGTAGTAAAAAAGAATTGTGAGATCGGGGCATTCTGCCGCATATATCCTAACGTCACACTTTATGAACATACAAGGCTCGGGAAGAACGTCGTACTACATGGAGGCGCTGTGATAGGCTCCGACGGGTTCGGTTATGTTAAAGAGTCGGGTAAAATATATAAATTCCCCCAGCTTGGCAGGGTCGTTATCGGTAACGATGTAGAGATCGGCTCGAACACTACGATAGACAGGGGTTCTTTAAGTGATACAGTAATAGGTGATGGTTCAAAAATAGACAACCTCTGCCAGATCGCCCATAACGTGAAGATCGGAAAGAACGCTCTTATAGCGGCGCAATGCGGCATCTCCGGCAGCACTATCATCGGAGACAATGTAACTATGGGCGGGCAGGCCGGTATGATCGATAACCTGGTAATAGGCGATAATGTAACCATAGGCGCAAAGAGCGCCATAATCGGGAATATTAAAAGCGGATCGCTCGTATGGGGAATCCCTGCAAGGCCGATCGCTCAGATGAAACGTCAGCTCGCCGTCCTGTCATGGATGGAAAAACATTTCAAGGCAATAACGAAACTTCTTAAATAACCAATATCTTCACACCTACCACGATATAACATTTATAGACTTCGCCTTTAATCCGCCCGTAGGAGAATCATCATAGTATTCGACCTTCACGCTGTCAAAAGGATGGAGGTCGAACAGCTTTATCTGATTGCCGCCCTTCGTGATCCTCGTTGAATCATGCACTGTCAATACGATCTCGTCGCGGGTAAGCCCGTCCTGGAACTTCACGGAGACCCTGTCCCCTACCCAATCGATCATACCTATCTGGCCCTTGATCATCATCGTCTGTTTTCCTGAGGACTCATCACAATACGCGGGAAATACAAAAGCTGCGGCTAAAAGCATAACGGCTGCGATGATCTTATTCACTGTAACCTCCGGGTCTTTTTATTTCTTGCTGTCTTTATGATACCAAGCGTTACCGCATATGCTGCAGCGCCTATAACTAAGCCCGCCGCTATATAACCAAGAATGACGGGAGCGGCTATTTTGTATATGGACAAATGGAGCAGCTTGTCCCATGAAAAATCCTTAATGAGGCCGGTCCAGGTCCTGTTTATATCGGAGTAATTTGACCCGGTAATAAAAGAGCCTATGTTAACCGATAAGAAGAAGACCGGTACACTCAGCCAGGTATTAGTAAGTATGCTTCCTAATAGAGCGGCGGCGCGGTTGATCCTGAAAATGAAAGCGAAAAACAGCGCGGCGAACGGCCCCATACCCGGCAGAACCCCGAAGAAGACCCCAAGGGCAAGCCCGGCGGATATCTTTTCAGGTGTGTCGTTTATCCTGAACAGTTTCAGGTAGACCGCTTTAAAAAAACGCGGGACGCGGTTTAAAAGAGATCCTTTTTTCATGGCAAGACCCTCAATCTTTGAAAAGAAAATTATTGAAGCCCCATGGATTTTTTTTATCGAGAGCCAGCGTAGGATTCTCTTTGAAAAATATCTGATAGTTCTTGAACGGCGTCCAGTCCGACGCCTCGGATACCATCTTGCCCAGATATGGTTTCGCTATCTTCAGGATATAATCATACGGCAGGTCGTCCGGCACGCATATCCCTTCATTCCGGTTCTCCATCATCCACATGACCGCGGATACGACTCCTATCGCTACCTGAGTTGTAGTGGCATTCTGGTGCGGTATGATCCTTCTCGACTCTTCTATTCCCAGCATGCTGCCGACCCACCATGAATTGTATTTGTGTCCCATGATGAGCGCGCCCAATATGTCTTCGCCGCTCGTGATCTCGTCGCCCATTATCCTCAGCTTAGGCTGGAGCTCATAATTCCTGGCGCGCAGTTCGTGTAATGACGCTATCGTATCGTCGCACGGCATATAAGCGTAGTGGACCGTCGGGCGGTAGACTACTTTGCCGTTCTCCCATACTGTGAGATCGTCGGAAATACTGAATGCTTCGGCATGCCGTATGACCATGCCGACTATCTCCTGGTGCGGCACCCATGACCTTACCCACGTATTCATCCCCATCTGTGAAAAGAATATCTGGTTCCTCGGGCCGTATGGCGGGAAACTTGACAGGACCGGAGCCGTCTTTTCGTGCGTCCCCCATCCCAGTTCGGCAGGCGCTATCCCCTCTTCTCTCAAGCCCTCGATACTCCATGTCCCGACGAACTCGTTGACCTTTTTTGGGACATTGGATACCTGGGTATCCCGTTCGCTAATATGTATGACCTTCACTCCGAGCTTCATCGCCATGGACGCGAATTTACGGTCACGGATCATCTTTTCTATGATCTTGACGTCTTTCTTCTGCGTAGTCTTATCGCGGACGGCCTTCTTCGCGATGTCGATGAGCCCTCTTTTAGTAAAATGCGAGATGAGCCCCGGGTTCGCTCCGTGGTCCAGAACGGCGGTCGTAGTATTTTTCCAGGAGGCGGTGATCTTGCGTATCTCCATCTGCCTGTAGTATAAAGATTTCTCAAAGGGGGTCTTCTTGTGGATCAGGGCGTACGGGTCCCATTCCTCGACGGAAGTGTTTATATAGAGAACTTTATTGTCATGGCACCAGTTCAGGATCTCGACGCAGTCGATATTCCATGCAAGGTCTATTATAAGGCCGCCGGGAGCGACGTACCTGGAGAGTACCTGCGTAAGGTTCAAAGGCGTGATCTTTTCCTGGAAATATCTGACGCCTTTTTGTATCCATGAACGCAGATCTTCGCGTTTGTCCACAAAATCTACTATAGTTATATTGTCATACGGGATATCGATGTGTTTCAGAAGGATCGGCACGACGCATTTAGCGACGGAGCCATAACCGATTATCAATACTTTGTTGCGGAATTCCATGATTGAAATAAAGTATAACACAGTTGGCGCGCATTTGCAATTGCAGGTGCGCAAAGAAGGATACGATCCGCGCTAGTTCTGTCAGCATATATCTGATCGTTCACTTAGACCTCTCAACCGCGCATTCTCAAGCTTCGCATTTATTTCTCCGTAAACTCTGTTAAATGCATCTACAATAAGTTTTTCGCGCTCTTCATCCCGATCTTTCATCATCTCTCTATCTGTCGTGGCCGGGTCCGCCGTTACGAACTGTATAGGCACAGCTTCCATGCTTTTGATCGATTGGGTCGAAGGCTGAGTATATACAAAAACCATGCTATCGATGATCTCGTTCTCAGGACCTACCGGCTGATAACCTTGATCAAGATAAATTGTTGAGGTCGCGGTCGAACACAATATTATGAAAATCGCGATCTTTGCCGTCATTATGAACACCTCCTTTCTCTTCACCTAATTATACTATACCACAAAAATTGACGTTTGTCAATAGTTCTGAAATGTAACGTCAATTTAGTTTTAATAACTTTTACTGTATCTATAATAGTAACAATAAGTTATGATTTATTGTTAGCCTATTCAAAACTAAGATAAATTGCTGTAACTACATTTTTTTTATATAAAAAGGCAATTTTTTCCTTGACAAATATGCTAATATGGTGTAAACTCCGTGATGGAGGAAAATTTGTAATGAAGATCTACGAAAAGATACGTTTATTACGCAAGACCGTCCTGAATATGAATCTAAAAGATTTTCACAAAAAATTATGTGAGATCTTCGGCGATAAGGCCCTCACCTATCACAGCCTCTGCAGGCTGGAGAAAGGCCATCGGGAAGATGTGCGCATAAGCAGCCTGTATCAGATATGTACGGGCCTCGGGATATCTTTGAAGGAGTTAAAAGAAGGGACCGATGCGGAAGAATCGAAGATCGTTACGATATTACATACGAAGGACAGATTTAAGAACAGGTTCGTGTATAATGAAAAGGCGAACGCTGAAATATTGAATTCCAGGAATATGAGATTTCTTGCAACGGCGGTGGCTCTCGAGCCGGGAGGCGCAACTGACAATGAGGAAGATCCTCTCGACGCAAATAAATTCGAGAAGCTCGTCATAATGCTCCAGGGAAAGATAGTGGCTTGTATAGGGAATGAAAAGCATCTCCTCAAAAAGGGCGATACGCTCTCATTTGCCAGCAACATCCTTCATCATTTTGAAAATCCTTCGGCAACATCCAGGGCGAGATTGATCTTAGTGCAGAATCCTAAGTCTTATTGATCTTCTGGCCTCTTCTTTCCAGAATGGCGGAGAACTTCAGGTTCACTACATTCAGGTCTATCGGTTTCACCGCGTAATCTGTTGCCCCCAATATCACGGCCTCGTCGGCAACATCGTCGCTTATCCATCCCGAGAGCACTAAAATATCAATACATGGATTCAGGTCCTTTGCTTCTTTTATCACGGTTATGCCGCTCTTCCCGGGCATCTTTATATCCAGGATGATAATATCGCATGGATTATTGGCGACGAACCTGACGGCTTCGCTTCCGGTCCTGGCCTCCGCGAATTTACAATTGAAGCGGTATTTCAGGAATTCGAGCAGGGACGCGCGGGCATCAGCCTCATCGTCCACTATCAATACTGTAGGTATGTCCATGGCTTCCTCTCAAGACTGTGATCTTAATTGATCTCGGCCTTAACGATGTTGTCTTTATCGTCATCTGCGACTATACAGATCTTCCCGTTATTATTCTGGATCTTGTCCGCTTTAGTGGTACTGCCTATATTGACCGCGTCACCGCACAATATCTCGGTATCGCTGCCATCTATCACAACATTGCTGCCGCCGTCATTCTTTTCTACGACATCCATATTGGCAAAAATAGTCATCGGAACGGCCAACAACGCCATTACCATTATAACCCGTATCATAGATAGTTTAAACCTTGATGAATACATCTCTCCCCCCATTAAAAGTAAAGCCGTCCGGACATAGCACGCCACATGAAAATAAAAAATCTATTTTCGGTAGCTGACTGCCATGGCCAAACGGCTTTAGGCTCTATAGTTTTGCGTCCTCAGCTTTCGCTGAGTTTGCCTTTATCGCTATAGATTGAGCACAATAAGTCAAAAAACTTGCTTTACTATCTCTTAAAAAGTATACACTATGGATCCGGTTTTTACAATAAGGGAGATTTTGCTTTTTCATTTCTAACATTGGCCATCCGCAGCTGACGGAATTATTATCCTGAGTGAGATTACATATAAATCAAATGGCGTTAGATGTCTCTAACGCCATAAGTGACGCAATATATGCTGTACATGTACCATGCTTTTAGTTTTCGGTATCCTCTTGTGAAGATTCGAAAGATTCCAGCATCCTTGACCTCATCTCCGCATGGCGTTTCCTGATAAAATCGAGCCTTATATTTTCCTCTGCCCGCTGTTTTAATTTGTCAGCGCTGTCATCTTCGATAACGGTAGCGGTAGACGTCATTACGAACGTCGCGCCTGGAGAGTTGTTCGAATTTACAATTCCAGCCGATGGCAGAGTTGCCATGGGGATCGTTAAAGGTATCGCGATATTTTCGATAATCTCAAACGTTCCGACGCCGCCGTTAACGGTGACGCTACTGCCGGTGCTGATCTCCGAGGCGCCGTTTGGTGGAATCGTACCTGAATTTGTGTTTATATAAAGGCTGTCGCCGATAGTTATCGAGCCGTTCTCACCAAGAACCAGGATGATATTCTCTCCTATTATGGTCAATTGGTCAAAATAGAGCGCTTCGTTTATCATGATAACGCCTGAGGATGCATTTATCTGCAAATTTTGAGCGTTTTGTGTTTCTATGATGGTGTTGGCTGCGTTCTTCAAGTCGATCATCTCTAGCGCCGTATTCTGAGATGATACAATACCGTCTATGCCTATGGCTGGAACGCTTTGCAAATAATCGTTCTCGCCTTTGACCTCGGAGGCCGTTTCGGCAGAAGATGCGCCTAAAGATAGGGAACTCAAAAATAATGCTGCGGCTATTATGACAAATATTCTGATTTTCATGAAAACTCCTTGGTTTTGAACCTTGTCTTTAAATATAGCATACTGCTGAGAAAATTCAAGTGGAAAAAATTGCAAATTTTCTTCTAAAAGGTTAAAATAGGTTATGATCCTAAAGCGAAATGCCAAGATGGCGGCAGCGATAACTGTATGCGCGGCGATCTTCGCGATATTGGCCGTTCTGTACCCCGGAATATTCAAAAAAAGGGGCGCGGCGGCGGCGTGGCGCGAAGAATTCACTGCCGCTCCCGCAATGGTCACAAGCCCTCTTCCGGATGAATGGAAAGTCCAGAAGAAGCCCGGTACAAGATCGGCCGTATTTTCACTCAAGACCGACCCGGCGAAGGGCGATTCGTTCCTCCACATGGAAGCTGACAACGCGAGCGCCAGCATCATAAGGAGCATCGATAATGTGGACATCTCAAAAACGCCCGTATTGCGGTGGCGCTGGAGAGCCGTGGAGCTGCCGGTAGACGCAGACGGCAGGGTAAAGACTAAAGACGACCAGGCAATAGGTATATATGCAGGCGCGGGAAGTAAGTTGAACAATAAAAGCATATCGTATAGATGGGACACCATTACGCCGAAGGGGTCCGAAGGTAATTGCGCGTATGGTATGGGCACTATCAAAGTTAAATGGTATACTCTAAGGAACAAAGAAGATCTTGAACCCGGCAAGTGGTATGCGGAAGAACGCAATGTAGCCGAAGATTTCAAGAATGCGTGGGGCGTCTATCCTGATAAGATATATTTAAGCGTCTCCTGCAACAGCCAGTACACAAAGTCCCGGGCCGAGGCCGACCTCGACCACATAGAATTTACAGGACCGGAACAGGTAAAATGATAAGCAAATTCCCAAAACATATAGTGACACCGGCGGTGCTCGCGGAGACAGAGAACTTTTTGGTGAAACTCGCCGAAAATCATGAAGAGATAGAGAACGCCCAGCGCCTCCGGTACAAGGTCTTTAATCTCGAACAGAATAGAGGCCTAAAGAACACGGAAAAATTCGGCATCGATTTCGACGAATATGACGAATACTGCATGCACCTGATCGTGATCGAAAAAAGCTCCGGAGATGTGATAGGAACATACCGCGTCCACCTGGGATGCATTGCGAACTCCGCAAAAGGCTTTTACTCTTCAAAAGAATATGAGATCCACGGGCTGTATAATCTGGCGGACAAATGCATAGAACTGGGGCGAACCTGTATAGACCCTAAATTCAGGTCCGGCGCGATCATTGCTTTTCTATGGGGAGCCATAACGGAGCTTTTGGTAAGGGCAGATCTTATATATATGCTGGGTTGCGTAAGTCTTGAAAACACCGAATCTGCCGCGGGATGGGCGCTCTATGAATATTTGTGCAGGAAGAACCTCTTATGCAAAGATATAAAGGCCACCCCGCGTCCGGGATTTAAGATGGACCGCCCTCCCAAAAATATCATAGATAATATCCTGTCGGACGAGGCAAGCCTGAAAAATATCATCCCTCCTCTTTTCAAGGGCTACCTTCATTTGGGCGCGCTCATCTGCGGAGAACCTGCCATCGACAGGGACTTCGGCGCCATCGATTTTTTTATCATACTCAACATTGAGACGGTGCCCGAGCGGTACAAACGCCATTTTAACTACAGGAAAAACACGGAGAAAAAACCGTGACCTTTTTTATCCGTCTCTACAAGATAACGGCTCTCATCATGTGGTCATTATTCGTCGCCATATTGACTGTGCCTTACCAGTTCATCGGAGGGTGGTACAGCGTTAAAAAAATAAGCCGCTTTACTCAGTTGTGGAGTAAGGGTATGGCCAGGATAATAAATTTGCGCGTCAGCATATCCGGCGATATACCTGATGTATCGGGAGGGCTTGTTGTATCCAACCATGTAAGCTATCTAGACATACTGATGCATGGTTCTATCATGCCGCTGCGCCATGCTCCTAAATCGGATATAGGTAAATGGCCGTTCCTCGGGTGGTATATCGGATTGAGCCGTCCCATATGGATCGATAGAACTTCAAAACAGTCTTCAAAAGCCGCTCTGAGAGATTATGCCGAGACCTTAAAGCGCGGCATGCATCTCATAGTCTATCCCGAAGGCACAACGACCGACGGTAAGAGCGGTATACTTCCTTTTAAGTCCGCGCCCTTCGAAGCCGCCGCGAACGGGGACGCTCCGATATTGCCCGTCATCACCAGATACAGGCAAACCTCCGGCGCTCCTGATGTGTGCTGGTATGGGGATATGAAGTTATTGCCTCATGCCTGGCAGGTCCTGAAGCGCCCTTCCATAGAAGCCGAGTTGCGCTTCCTCCCGCCCATCCTCCCGGCAGGCAGGTCCAGGAAAGAGCTTGCGTCGTTCGTCCACGGGGTAATGTTAAAGGAATATGAGAAGTCAGTAGAAACAAAATAGACCTTCAGGTTTCGAAGGTCTTTTTGTAGGTGATAGGCCTGATGGCTTTCGCTATCGTTCCATCTCCTCCAATATCTCTATACAAAGTATGCCATATGATATCGATTTTGGCAAGGGCAGGCCCGCCGATTTTTATTTCGAGACGATCGTATAGATCGCAATGATCATAAGGAATACCCCGAACGCTTTTTTCATGACGAGGCCGGAAAGCCCTTCGGCAATATTAGCGCCTAGTAGCCCCCCTATCAAAAATCCCAGGCAGATGAATATCGCGATATGAAAGTGGACATGACCGCTGTTGTAATATTTCATCACGGCGAAAAGGCCTATGGGCAGGAGCATTATCGCGAGGGTCGTCCCCTGCGCTTCATGCTGAGAAAGGCCCGCCAATAATACAAGGCCCGGGATCAGTATCGTCCCTCCGCCTATCCCGAACATGCCGGACAACACCCCGGCGCTAAGTCCAAGCACTATATATAGTATCTCTTTCATGTTTTGTCCTTTCGTTCGGATCTTTTTTATATATTATATCACGGAAAAATATAAAACTACACGCTCTTGACAATAAGCTCGAAAGGAGTAATATATTATTTAAAATGAGGTGTATCTATGATCGAATACGATACTGTTATTAAATTCATCTCTATTACTTTGTTATCGGTTGCGCTTACCTTATCCGCCGCGCATGAAGCGCAGGCCGTATCGTGGGGGTACTCTCTCGACAGCGCCATCAGATCCGCTGAAAGCTCCGGCGAACCCATAATGGTCGATTTCTATACCGACTGGTGCGGATGGTGTAAAAGGCTGGACAACGACACGTATATGGATTCGAAGGTGAATGACCTGTCGCGTAAATTCATCTGTGTTAAGATAAACGCCGAATCCGACCCGGCAGCTGCGCGTAAATACAACGTCGGAAGCTATCCCACCATCCTGTTCCTCAATTCGAAAGGCAGCGTCATAGGTACAATAAGAGGTTATCAGCCGCCTGAGGCCTTCGCCAAAAGCATGGAAGGCATATTAAAACAGCATGATAATACCAAACCGGCTCCTGCCGGCGCAGCTGCCCCGGCCGCAAAAAAGGCCGCCGAAGCCGTAAAGAAACCTGAACCGGAAAAGAAGAAGGAACCGCTATTCGACTATGAAGGCTTTAAGGAAAAGGCTAAGGTCAAGATGGAGAAGATGAAAAATCACAACCTTCAACTCGACGGCATCATCTCCCATCCAAAAACGCCAAAGGCTATCATAAATAACAAAATAGTAGCGGTCGGCGACGTCGTCGAAGGTTCAAAGGTCGTATCGATCGGCAAGAAGAAGGTCGACATGCTCCTGAAGGACGGGAAAAAATTCACTCTCAAGCTGAAATAGGACGGTTTACGACGGGTCTTTATTGATAAGGTGTATCATTTCGCAAAGCCTGCCATAGTCGCGCATATTGAAGCTCATGACGATCCTGTGAAGGTTGAGATATTCCTCCTCCTGTACCTCTTTATCCGTGGGAGCGGAACGTTCGATCGTACCTTCGGTTAAAATATCCCCGAATTTCTGATTGATGAGGCGCAACGTCTTGTCGGACAACTCTTTATTCAGCCTTATGACGGTCAGGCCTGAAATATATCTTATCGAATGGTATACCTTGTAAAAATCCTTTATGTATTCTATCCCCTCATCGGCGCTCTTAACTATACGAAAAAGATTCATGTCTTCCTTGTGTATGAATCCGCTCTTGAGCAGGTGCTCGCCTACATAGCGTCTCCACGCCTCCCAATACGTTGAGCCTTCGGGCTCCATCATGACTATCGGCCTTGGCCTCGATTTGCCGGTTTGGATCAGGGTGAGCATCTCAAACCCTTCGTCATGCGTTCCGAATCCTCCGGGGAACAGCGCCGTGGCGTCAGTCTCCTTCACGAAGATAAGTTTCCTGGTAAAAAAATATTTAAAATTTATTATCTTATCTTTTTCGTCAATGTATGGATTTGGCAGCTGTTCAAAAGGAAGCCTTATATTCAGCGCGAACTCTTTACCGGCTTCCGCGCCTTTATTGCCGGCCTCCATGACCCCGGGCCCGCCTCCGGTAACTATCATGAAGCCGTTCGCCGTAAGTTTCCGCGCAAATTCCTCCGCCATCTTATATTCCGGCGACTTCTTCTTCGATCTCGCCGACCCGAATATTATGACCTTTTTGATCTCCCTGTATGGAGAGAATACCTTGAAAGAATACCGGAGTTCTTTGAGAGTATTATTTACAAGTTTCAGGTCTCCCTTATCTCCGGACTCCTTCCCCAGCTTGACAGCAGTAGTGAGTATCTGGCGCATCACGTGTTCGGTCTTAGAGGAGCCGATCTTCGACGCAAGCTCTTTTATCAATCCGTCTACCGCTTTATCGCCTATCTCGTATTCTTTCGGCCTATTTTCCATCCAAACCCCCGCTTTTAGCGGACGCATCTCCCATATTTTTCAGCCTTTCAGGATGATGCCTTACAACCTCCGCCTCTACCATATATATCACATCTTCGGCTATATTTGTTGCATGATCGCAAATTCTTTCCAGAAAACGCGCTATCAATAGAAGCTGAACAGCCCGCGGAGCCGTGGAGGCGTCTTTGGCCATATAATCTTCGATCAGTTCTTTTGTTATCAGGTTACGCAGTTTATCGGCTTCGCTGTCGGACAATATCACCTTCCTGGCCAGCTCCACATCTCCTTTTACAAAAGAATCTACAGCCATCCTTACCATGTTCTGCGCGATGAGCGTCATGGCAGGGATATCAACCAGCGGTTTTAAGAGCGGCTTGTCGACGATCTCAAGGACCCGCTGTGAAATATCCACAGCGATATCCGCGATCCTCTCGAGCTCCGAGTTTAATTTCATGCCTACGGTGATAAAGCGCAGGTCTTTAGCGAGAGGTTGGTGCCGCGCTATCAGGTCGACGCATTTTTCGTCTACAACCAGTTCCAGGCGGTCTATCGCGCTGTCATTTTCTATGACGCTCCTGGCCAATTCTCTATCCCTGTTCTTAAGCGCTTCTATAGATCTACAGATGGCTTCTTCGGCAAGGACACCCATCTTCAGTATATCCTGGTTCAAACCCTTCAATTCGTCGTCGAAATGGCGCTCCATATCAATTCCCCTCTTCTTTAAACCCTGCGATTTTTTATTTTTTATCCAATCTGAAATGGATCTCCCGCGGCAGTTCAGTCCGTATCCTGAGCGCCGCCTCCTGCGCTGGCAGCTCACCGTTTAAAGGAATAGCCCGGACCCTTACGTATTCGTCCCTGTCCAATGTACCCGTGAACCTGTAGACAAAAGGCGTAGTACCTATAGTCTTCCCCGCCCACTGGATCTTTGCTTCGCACGGTTCGGACGTGATATTGATCTCATATTCATTATACTCGTAAGAAACTCCGTCGTACCAGTAATTATTCGGCTTAACCGGGCTCAATCGGAAAGAACCGATCCTTTCTACCGCTTCATTCTCCCGCACGTTCTGCAGGGACGCGCACGAAGATAATGACATAGACATAAGTATAATGAGAATAACTCGTATCATCCGAACCGTCCTGTTATATAGTCTTCTGTTATTTTCTTACCTGGTTTAGTGAACATGATACTTGTAATATTATACTCCACAAGCTCTCCTAACATAAAGAATGCCGTGAAATCGGAGATCCTGGCGGCCTGCTGCATATTATGGGTCACGATCACTATTGTATACTTTTTCTTCAATTCCTGTATCAGCTCCTCTATCTTCAGCGTAGCGGTAGGGTCGAGCGCCGACGCCGGTTCATCCATCAGGATCACTTCAGGCTCAACCGCAAGCGCCCTGGCTATACAAAGCCTCTGCTGCTGTCCGCCTGACAGTTCGAACGCGTTCTTATTGAGCCTGTCCTTGACTTCGTCCCATATCGCGGCGTCCTTTAAGCTTTTTTCCACCCTGTCCTGTATATAGTACTTATCGCTCACGCCGTTTATCCTGAGTCCGTACGCCACATTATCGAAGATCGTTTTCGGGAAAGGGTTCGATTTTTGGAAAACCATGCCGACTTTGCGCCTTATTTCGACTACATCGACATCCTCGTCGTAAATGTTCTTGCTGTCCAATATTATCCTGCCTTCCGCCCTTGAGCCCAATATCGTGTCATTCATGCGGTTTATGCTGCGTAAAAACGTCGACTTCCCGCATCCCGACGGGCCGATGATACCCGTCACCTTATTTGAGGCAATGTTCATTGAGACGTGTTTCAGCACCTGCATCTTGCCGTAATAAAAATTGAAGTTCCCGACCCTTATCTTTATATCTTCCATCATATCACTCCATCTTGATCCTTCTTAAACGGTACCGCACTATTACGGCACACAGGTTCATTAAAAATACGAACGTTATCAGTACGAGCGCCGTTCCATATGCGATAGGACGGACCTTGGCTATCGCATGATGCTGCGTCGACATTACATAAAGATGGTACGGTAACGCCATGAACTGGCTGAACAAAGATTTCGGCAGGTGCGGCAGGAAAAAGGCCGCGCCGGTAAAAAGGATGGGCGCAGTTTCGCCCGCGGCCCTGGATAAACCCAGTATGGTCCCAGTCAGCATCCCGGGAATGGCGTACGGCAGAACGTTCGTCCTGATCGACTGCCACTTGGTCGCTCCCAGCGCGAGAGCTCCCTCTCTATATGAATTCGGCACATTCTTTAACGCCTCTTCGCTCGCCGTTATGGTCCACGGAAGGGTCATGAGCCCGAGGGTCAGGCCCGCGGATAAGATACATGTTCCGAGGTTCAATACCTGGACGAATAATATCACTCCGAACAGCCCGTACACTATCGAAGGTACGCCCGATAAATTACGTATCGACATGCGGATCAGCCGCGTGATCTTGCTGTCCTTGGCATATTCGTTCAAATATATGGCGCACCCCATACCCATCGGGATCGCAAGCAGCGCGGTTATCACGGTAACGAGAAAAGTTCCCATGATGGCCGGGAATATACCTCCTTCGGTCATGCCATTCCTCGGCATGGTCATCAGGAAATTCCAGTTGATCACGCTATGGCCTTTACTCACAACATCATATAAGATGATTATCAATATGCCTATGACGATACCTACACATAGCCTGAGGATGCTCAAACCGATGATCTCTTGAATTTGTTTTATCTTCATTTCAAAACCCTCTGGTATTTATGAAGAACTATATCCGATATCATGTTCACGATGAAGGTGATGATAAAGAGAACGAGCCCGATGGCAAATAACGCGTAATAATGCGTAGTATTATAAGGAACCTCGCCCAGCTCTATTGCTATAGTCGCTGTCATGGTCTGTACCGATTGAAGGAAGCTTGTCGGCATGGCGATGGCGCAGCCCGTTGCCATGAGAACGGTCATGGTCTCACCGATGGCCCTGCCCATACCAAGCATGCTCGCGGCTATGATCCCTGAT